>NZ_JBXAYL010000011.1:0-132108 GCF_056783195.1 Salicola sp. AFF1 | reverse complement strand
CATCAATTGGTCAGGATGGTCTATCAGCAGCTGCATCGGTTGCAGAAATTGCCGCAGCTTCTGAAGTCATTTTTTCAGCACCCCGAACTGGCTTATATCTCCGACTAATGTTCGGCTACTTTATTTCGGATTAGTAGCACTGGTGGAACGTCACCGTATCGCCTGCCTTGGCCGCATCCCGGGCCGCCTGGGGCGCACCCAGTACTGGCCAGCTCTCATAGGCAATTCCGTACTCGGCCAGGGCGGGCCCAAGATGCTTATAGGCAAAGGCCCGGCGGCGGGAATGGGGCTGGGCCCTCACGTCGATCAGACGGGTAACACCGGCCTCCCGGAGGACGTCCGCCAGGGCCGGGAGGCTGTTTTTTTCATAGCCAATCGTAAACAGCATGCGATCCCCAATGCGCCTTTATGGGACGGGACTGGATGCCGGGTCCATCATTCCGCGCCAACCCGGCGCGACTGCCAATAGTTTGAAGCCCAGTAGGGATTATCAAGATCCGACGTGGTGACGCCCTCGGAAGAGGAGGCGTGCAGGAAGCGGGCGTCCCCGGTATAGATGCCGACATGGCGACTCTTATAGCCGGTCCTGAAAAAAACCAGATCTCCCGGGCGCAGCTGGCCACGGCTGACGGGGTCCCCGACGCTGACCTGGCGCCGGGTGGTGCGCGGCAACTCATGGCCCAAGCGGGCAAGGAAGGTGCGGTAGACGAACCCGGAGCAATCCACGCCCTTCTGGCTCATACCGCCCATCTGGTGAGGGGTGCCTTGCCACGCCTCATACTGGTCCAGGAGGATGCTCTGGACCGCCTGCTGATCCGTCAGGTCCACCGCACTATCACGTCGTTTTACGGCGGGAGATTCCTTCAGGGCGCCCCCCGGGCTGGTACAGCCCACCAAGGCAAGCAGTGCGACCCCGCACAGAAACTGTCGAATCATCGGCCCGTTTGATCCTTGAATGATCCCTCCATGCTAGCCATGTTCACAATGGTAGCAAGTTACGATTCACCGTCCCCCGGCGGCATCACCACCCACTCCGGTTCATGGAAGGCTCCAACCGGACGGATATCACACAGATGGGAAGCCCCCTGGATGATCGCCCCTACCCTGGGATCCTGATCCGCCTCCATCGCGTCCCGATCTTCCTTGCTGTCCCACTCAGCAATGGCGACCAGCACCTTGGGATCGTCCACTTTCCGGTGCAGCGCTGTCCCCCGGGCCCCGGGCGCCTGCTGGATAATCTCACTGGCCCGGACCCAAGCCTCTGCATATTCCTCGGCCGTATAACCCTCGCGGATGTGCACCTCGAAAAGGTATTTCATAGCGCCTCCCTCCCGTGATCTCTTCACATAGCCCAAGACTAGGCCCATTATTGGACTATGTCGCTGTCCTGGCTGGAACCCTTGCCCATTGACGTCGTTCGCGCCCCGCATTCGCAGGGGCGGATCGGTATGAGCTATTGCCCGGGCCGCTTCCTGCAGGGGTGGGGGCTGATGGGTGGCCAGCGGGACCTGGAGGCGGACCTGGCGCGCATCCGCCGCTGGGGCGCCCGGGCCATGGTAACCCTGGTCCAGGAATCCGAACTAAAGACACTGGGTGTACCGCATCTGGCGGACGCCGCGCCCGCCCCCCATTTTCACTGGTTTCACGCCCCCATACGGGATTTCAGCGCCCCCGGCAGCGCCTTCGAGCTGGCTTGGGCCGAGGCGGGGCCAGTTCTCCGGGAGCGGCTGCGTAATGGCGATGACGTGCTGCTGCACTGCCGCGCCGGGCTGGGCCGAACAGGGACAGTGGCCGCCCGGCTTCTGGTTGAGTTCGGAGACGACCCGGAAACCGCCATTGCGAGGGTACGCCGCGCCCGGCAGGGTACCGTGGAAAACGCGGAGCAGGTCGAATACGTGCACCGTCTTGGCGAGCACCAGGGCCTGGCCTGGCGCAGTGCATGAACCGTCGTTTGAACGAGCACTCCGGCTTACCCACGCCCAAAAAACCATATTGGTTTAATAGACCAAACTAACCTGATACGGTTTAATGAGCGTGCACCCACTGGAGCTGGCTCCATGAACCACCTGGTGATGATTGCCGACATCATCGGCTCCCGGCAACTGGCAAACCGTGGCCAGGTCCAGGCCTTTCTGGAAGCCGAACTGCACACCCTCAGCGCGGACCGCAGCCAGCTGGCCTCCCCCTACACCATCACACTGGGGGATGAATTCCAGGCTGTGTTCAACAGCGCCAACCGGGCCTTTCCGGATATCCTGGCCATCCTGAGAGCATTGCACCCGGTGGGGCTCCGCTTTGCCCTTGGCATCGGCCCGCTTGCCACCCCCATTAACCCGGAACAAGCCATTGGCATGGACGGTCCCGCTTTTTATCGGGCCAGGGACCTGCTGGCAGCCATGAAAAAAGATAAACGCACCATAGCCATCGCCGGTCTCCCGGCTGACGATGGCCTGCAGGACAGCGCCCTGGGCCTGCTGGACCAGCAGATCCGCAAATGGCAGCCCAACCGGCTCGATATCCTGCGGTTCCTTTTACAGGACAGCGAGGTGGACACCATCGCGGCCAACCTCGACATCACGGAACAGAGCGTGTACAAGAACATCCGCGAGGGCGGACTGGACCATGCCATCCAGCTGATCCAGGCCCTGACCCAGCGTATGAATGCCGCTCTCGCCCACATGGACTGAAACGGAGTTCCCATGGCCGTTCTCATCTTCCTCAATGCCTGGCTGCTGACCCGCCTCTGGTTCACTTTCCGTGACGAGGCTCTGCCCACGGGCGAATGGGCTGCCCTGGCGCTGATCCAGGTTATCCTGGTTGGTGTGCTGACGCCGGATCTCCCGACCCTTGCGTTTGTTGCCATGGCACCCGGGACCCTGATGCTGTCCGAGGCCGTGGCGCCAAGGGAGCGACTCAACGAGGCCCGCCTGGCCGGCACCGTACTGATGGGCCTCACGGCCCTGGCCGCCGTGCATTACGGCGCCCCAACCACCTGGCTGATGAGCACTTCTCAACTCCAGGCCCTGCGCCCGGCCCTGCTCACACTGCTGGGCTTCCTCATGGTCGCCAATGAGACCAACCTAGCCATCCGCGCCCTTCTCCACCGATTCCAGATGGAACCCAGAAAGACCCAGGGAGAGGACGCCGATACCCTGGATGACCGCGAGTATAATGCCGGGCGGGTCATCGGTATGCTGGAACGCTGGCTCATCTATCTCGTCGTCATCTTCGCCCAGAACTACAACGTCATCGCGCTCATCCTGGCGGCCAAGGGCTTTGCCCGGTTCCGCCAGCTCGAGGAGCGCGAATTCGCAGAATACGTGCTTATTGGAACCCTGGCCTCACTGCTGTTTACCGTTGTGATCGGCCAGGCCATCCTGTATTGGCTCTGATTCAAGCTTCCAGGGAGGTGCCCCATGCCGCTGAGCCCCGCAACAACCCTTGATACCCCGCGTGGCCGCTTCACCTGGCGCCAGGGAGGCGACTCCGCCGGCGTACCGGTGGTCATGATCCACGGCTGGCCCGAAAGCTCGCTGTGCTGGGAGGCAGTCAGCGACCAGCTGAAGCCCGGTTTGCAGGTTGTGGCCCCCGACCTGAGAGGCCTTGGTGACAGCGAGCGCACCGAGGGCGCGGAACACTACCGCAAGCAGCATCTGGCCCAGGATGTCATCACCATGCTGGATGCTCTCGGCATCGAACGGTTCCAGCTGGTGGGACACGACTGGGGCGGCGTGGTGGCTCAGGAGATTGCGCTCGCGGCGCCAGAACGCGTGCCGCGCATGGCGATCCTGAATATCGCCATCATCAACAACCTGCGAGGCAACCAGGAGGTGATCGAGAAAGTCCGGCACGCCGGGGGCGCCCAGTACTGGTACCAGCACTTCATGCAGACCAGGGATCTACCCGAAGCCATGATCCCGGGAGCGGAACGCGAATGGCTGGGCTACTTCCTCAGACTCGCCAACCGCGAGCCCTTCCCGGAAGCCGCTTTCAACGAATACGTGCGCACCTTCCGGATACCAGGCACGCCCCACACCAGCGCCAACTACTACCGCACTTTCCAGGACGATGCCAAGCGCTGGGCCACCCTGGCCGACCATGTCTGGCCCATGCCCGGGCTCTACATCTACGGTAACCAGGACCATGTCATCCTGCCGGAATACCTCAACCACATTGAGGATTGCTTTGAGGCCATTACCGTGCGTGAGGTGGAAGCCGGGCATTTTCTCCAGGAGGAAAAGCCGGAGGCGGTCGCCGAGCACCTGAACGGGTTCCTGGTCTCCTGAGCTGTCAGCGAACGGCTCGCTTGAGGGTGAGAACGCCGTCTTGCTGGGAAAAATCCACCTGCCCCAGGGCACTCATCCCCAACAGCGCCATCCCGTCGTCCATGGAGGGACTGATGGTAGCGGGCACGTTGCGAAACCGCATATCCCCCAGCCGAAGCTCCGGAATGGTGGTGCGCCAGACGGTGACCGTGCCAGCGGCGGTCCGCGCCTTGCCGCGGACTTCACGCTCCAGGCCAGCGCGTTGGGCAATCGCGTCCGAAACGGCCACCCGGGTCGCGCCGGTGTCCAGCATAAAGGTCACCTCGGCCCCATTAATGGCGCCACTGGCCACGTAATGGCCCTGCCGGTTGGCTTCCAGTTCGATAGCCTGGACGCCATTCACCATCTCGGTCACGGGTTCCTGGTTCGGATTCCTCTGGCGCTCCATGATGCCGCCAAAAAACCAGGTGGCACCCCCGATCAACACCAGCCAGAAGGCGCCAAAATACAATAGATAACGGGTTTCTCTAGGCATGCCTGCGCGGCTCCTCCCGGTCACCCTGGGAAACCTCGCGCACCCAGTACACCGTTGCGCCACAGACCGCTGCTGGCACCAGGACCAGGTTGACCAGCGGCACCATGGCCAGCACCGCCACGGGTATGCCAAAGCCCAGCGCCACCAGGGGTTTTTCCGCCACACGCCGGCGGAAACCATCAAAGGACACGCGGTGGTTGTCCGCCGGGTAATCCACGTACTGCAGCACCATCATCCAGCTGTTGAACAGGAACCAGAGCACTGCCGCCACCAGATTCACCACCGGTATCAAGCCCAGCACCAACAGGACCAGTGCCCTTGGCAGGTAATAGAGCATCTTTCGAACTTCCCGGAACAGGGCCCGTGGGATCTCCTTGAAAACCTGGAGCCAGCCTTCATCGGGCGTCAACGCTTCCCCGGCGATGTCCTTCTCCACCAGTTCCGAAAGGTACGCATAGAACGGTGAACCGATCAGGTTCGCCAGCATCACGAAGCCGTAGGCCAGCAGCAAAAGGATCACCACGCCATACAGGATCCAGAACACCCATTCCAGTGCCTGGAGCCAGTCCCAATCGGGCAGCCATCCCATGGCCGCTTCCACCATGACCGCGTAGCCCTCGCCCAGGAGCCAGATCAGGACCGCAAACACCACGATGTTCAGGATTAGCGGCAGCACCACAAGCAGCCGCAATCCCGGCTGGCGAATAAGCCGAAAGCCCTCGCCCAGATAGCCCATCCCGCGCAACGGATTGCCTTTCACGTTTCGCTCCCTCGATGCTGATTCGTTGGCCCAAAGCCTATCATGCTGCAATGGCCCCGCGCCGCCCTGTGCAGCACGGCAATCGCCAGCCATAATGCCTGTAATACGGCCTAAGTGAGGTGATGATGAGCGAGCAAGACGACCCCCGCCACAGCCCCGGCACCGTCCGTGAACCCGCCATGCGCCGCAGCGGTTGCGGCTTCCGGTATGAGCCGGAGGCGCTGAGTGGCGGTGTGGACTTCTCCCGGGCTCACGAGCTGCTCGGGGAAACCAGTGAACGGATCCTGCGCGATGCCACGCCGCAGGACGCCGAGGCCATTGCCCAAAGGGTGAACAGTGCCTACCGCGGCGACCCCAGCCGTAAGGGCTGGACCACGGA
This sequence comes from Salicola sp. AFF1, assembly GCF_056783195.1. Classification (NCBI taxonomy): domain Bacteria; kingdom Pseudomonadati; phylum Pseudomonadota; class Gammaproteobacteria; order Oceanospirillales; family Halomonadaceae; genus Salicola; species Salicola sp. AFF1. The sequence continues at coordinate 126,169 of NZ_JBXAYL010000011.1, read as the reverse complement.
AGCCGACCTGCTCGGTGGCCAGCGCACCGATACCGCCATGATCCAGTCCCTGCTGGCACAATCGCTGTTCCGGCTGGCGTGGGAGGGCGACACCCTCGTTGGCACCCAACAGATTGAGCACCTTGACGCAACGACCGCGGAACTCGGCATGCTGGCCGTTGCCCCTGAGCGCCAGGGTGCTGGGTTGGGCCGACGCCTTGTTAATGACGCGGTGGCAGTCGCGCAGTCACGCTTCAGCTGCGGCACGCTACGCATCCGCGTGCTTCATCAACGAACGGAACTGCTTCGCTGGTACGAATCCCTGGGCTTCCAGCAAACCGGTGAGACCTCGCCTTTTCCCACCTCCGAGCGTTTTGGCGAGCCCAAGGTCAACGACCTGTGGTTCCTCATTCTGGAAAAGCCACTCGGCCCCCTTTGAGGGACGCGTAACGACTCCAGAATCGGCAAGGCGGTTCGATGAGTTTGCCGTTCAGGGGCACACCCTCTATCTTATATCCCCATACCGTGAGCATCCGGACTGCTCCCGGAACACGGAACTTTCCAAAAAACCATGAACGTCCACGGAGGATCCATGAGTTCAATTGCCAGGGACAAGGACCAGGCTCCCCCCGTATGGGAACGCCTGCCCCAGATCTTCGGCTACCCTTTCAAACCCGCCTGCCTGACGACGCTCGGGCTAACCGCCATCCTGTTCGCTTTTGGCACCATGGTGCCGCTGCTTGGCCTGCTCCTGGCTCTCGCGGCCTGGGTGGTGCTCTACAAGTTTGCCTATGACGTCCTGGAAGCCACGGGCCGTGGCTGGATGGACCCGCCCCAGATCCAGCGCAGCGGCAACAGCTGGGTGCTGGTCAAGACCTTCGGCCTGTTTGTGCTGCTGGCATTGGCGCTCTTCGGCATCATTGTTGTCACGGGCTCGCTGGCGCTGGTGGGAGCTGCCGCCCTTTTCATGGTGCTGGCACTGCCTGCCGCCATCATCACCCTTGCCATGAGCAACAGCCTTCTGGCGGCACTGAACCCTGCAACCTGGGTCAGCATCATGCGTTTGGTGGGCCTGCCCTACTTCATCGCCTCATTGCTGCTGTTCATGCTTTCCATCAGCCAGGGCATGGCAGAATCCCTGGTGGCCCATATTGTCGGGCCCAACGTGCTGGGTCAGATCGGGGTCTTCCTGGTGGGCGGTTACTTCCTGATTGCCTCCTTCCATCTGATGGGTTATCTCGTTTACCAGAACCACGACAAACTGGGAGTGGAGCAGGAAGTTACCGCCGCTGACCGGGCCCAGGCCGCCAACCCGGAACTGACGCCCCTGCTTCAGGAGGTGGAAGGGCTGGTGACCGAGGGCAACGTTGACGACGCCATTAGCCGGCTCCAGCACGAACTACGCCAGAACGGACTGAAACCGGAAGAGCACGAGCGTTACCGCAAGCTCCTTCGCCTGCAGAGCCGAACGGACGAATTGCTCGAACACTCCCGGAACTATATTTCGATCCTGCTCTATGGGCTGGAACAGCCCAAGAAGGCCATGAGCATCGCCGAAGAGGCGCTGCGCGTGGATGCCAGCTTCCAGCCCGAAGACCCCAAACAGGTGCGTGACCTGGCCCGGCTTGCCGACCAGTACAATCATCCAGAGCTGGTCATCCGGCTGACCAGTCTATTCGGCAAGTACCACCCGAAGCACCCGCATCTGCCGGAGAACTACTACCTGGGCGCCAAAGCCCTGTTCGAGAGCCGCGGTGACGAACAGAAGGCGTTGAGAATCCTCCGCCAGCTCCAGAAACACTTCCCCAACCACGAACTCCGGGAGCAGGTGGATGAATTGGCCGAGAAGGCGGAACGCATCGCCGCCAACTGACCCGTGCTACCGCTACCCCGGCCTCAGCTCTGGAGCTGGCGGAGCGCCCGCATCAGCGCTGGATCACTGGTAAGCGCCTGGACCGCGTCCATGTAGGGCTGGGCCGCCTCCGCCTGGCCCTGGCGCCGCAGCTGCTGCGCGGCAAGCAGGCAGGCCCTGGGGAGGGCCTCAGGGGGCTGGTGCAACCGCATCAAGCGGTCCAGGAGCAATCGGCCTTCCTCAAGAGCTTCCCATCGCAGCAGCCGGCAACACAGGTCCGCGGCCTGGCTGGCTGAAAGTTTCGGGTTGGTACGCTGGCGATAATCCACGAAGGTCTCGATCACCAGCGCGCGCTCCTGCGCTGTTTCACCCGGCAGCGCCAGGACACGTCGGGCGGCATCATGCAGGTCCGGATCGTCCTTCTGGATCTTGCAGGCGTGGTACCAACTCCTCAGCAACCCCGGATCGTCCGGGTTACGCTCCAGCAGTGGCCGAAGCCGGTGTTTGGCACGGGCCACGTTCAGGGCAGCCAGATCCTGCTGCGCCGCCTCCAGCGCCTCCCGGTCGTCTTCACGCCGGGACTCCTCCTTCAGGAAGTCATCCCGCTGCCAACCAAACGCCCGCACACCCGCTGCGATCAACGCTCCGGTCACAATACCACCAGCGTGGGCCTCATAAGCCACGTTGCTGCCCTCCGCAGTCAGGAACTGCAACAGCTCCCAGCCAAGCCATACAGGCAGCAGCACAATCGCCGGCGCACGCACGTAATCGAAATAGACCCAGACCCAGTAGAAAAAGCGCACCTGGAGCCGCCCGTAAAGCACCGTGAACAACCCCATGAGCCCAGCAATGGCGCCAGAAGCCCCCAGCATTCCCGTGGGCGTTCCCCAATGCACCGCCAGTGACAGCGCCGATCCGCCAACCCCGGCGATGAGATAAGCAATGAGGAACAGCCCCGCTCCCAACGCCCCTTCCACGAGAACCCCCAGTAACAGCAGGAACACCATATTGCCCACAAGGTGGCCCATCCCGCCATGGAGAAACATGTGCGTGACACCGTTAACCGGTTCCAGTTGATCGTAGTGCAGCATATACCGGCGCGTGACGCTCTGGTCCATGAGCCGCTCGAACTCGGCGCGCTTTGACTGCCAGTCGGCGTAGCGCTCACCATCCGGATCAATAATGTCCCCGGATCTGAGCGCCGCAAGGAAATCCGGGTGAGAGGCAACCAGCTGGGACCGGGCCAGAGCGATACGCTTGGCACTCCCTTCCTCCACCTTTGCGGCCTGATCGAGGCGCTCCATACGCTTGCGGAAGTCTGTTTCATACCCGGGAACAAACTCGTCGAGCCAGTTCCACTCCCGTTCTTCCAGGCCACTGTTGTGATAAAACGTGGCGGCTTCCCGCATGACCTGGTTGTCACCACCTTGAAAAACCACGAACACGACACCATTGAGAAGCACGAGCATCAGCGTTACGAGTGGGAAGTTCTGCCTGGAAATGGCTTTGTGAAGGGGAATGATCAACATGGAAAGCGTCCTTTTGGGTGCCGTGTTCCTCTGGACCTCGGTCCGGGATCAAGCATAACGCATCGCCCGCCCGCATCCAGCCCCGGATTCCCGCTAACGGACCCCAAGGATCACGCCACCGTGGCCCAAACGAAATACTTAGACAGGAGGCTCCTATGAAGATCCTCATGGTGCTGACCTCGCACAGCGAGATGGGCAATACCGGCCATAGAACCGGCTTCTGGCTGGAAGAGTTCACTGCCCCCTACTACGCCTTCCGGGATGCCGGGGCTGAGATCACCCTGGCCAGCCCGGCTGGCGGACAGCCGCCGGTGGACCCGAACAGCGAGACGGAGGATGCCCAGACAGAAACCACCCGTCGCTTTCACGCTGACGAAGAAGCCAAAGCCACTCTTGCCAATACCCGGCAACTCTCGAAAGTCCGGGCGGACGCATTCGACGCCGTTTTCTACCCCGGCGGCCACGGACCACTCTGGGATCTGGCGGAAAACACGGACAGCATCGATCTCCTCGAAAATGCCGCTCAGCAGAATAGGCTCATTGGCGCGGTCTGCCACGCTCCCGGCGTTTTCCGGCATGTGAAAGGGCCAAACGGGGAACCACTGGTCAAGGGCCGGGAGGTCACCGGCTTCACCAATTCGGAAGAGGAAGCGGTTGGTCTGACCCATGTGGTGCCCTTCCTGGTTGAGGACATGCTGGAAGCCAAGGGCGCGGATTACCGCTGCGGGGAAGACTGGAGTTCTTTCGTGGTGCGCGACGGCAGGCTCGTCACCGGCCAGAACCCTGCCTCGTCCGAGGAAACCGCCAAAGCGGTACTGAACACCCTGAGACAGTAACGGGCCCTGAGGGCCCGCTCTGGGTCACTGAGTGGTGTTGTAGACGTAGGAATCGACGGTGCCGTCATCCCTGAAGCGCACCACCAGATCCGTGGTCTCCGCATCGCGGAAGGCGGACCAACGATACCTGGCATAGGTCCAGGTCCGCTTGCCATCCTCCAGACCGGTACGCCACGGATCACCGAACATCGCCTCAATCTCTGAACGGGTAGTCTCGCCCACCTTGATCTCTTCCACCTTGTGAGTTGGAAATTCCTGACCCACGCTGGCACACCCGGCGGCGACAACGATCATCCCCGCCAGAAGCACGCCTGCAAACTGTTTGCCTGTATTCATCACGCTGCTCCGTCTCTTCGATACACCCTCATCCTACGCAGAGCCACGCCGGGCTGAAAGGTATCCCTGATTGCCTGTTCTTCACCCCTTCGCCCCTTGCCTTAGCGTCGCTCGTCGCCTACATTGGAGGCGTTCCGCAGCGAGGGGAACACCGGTGAGAATCCGGGGCTGTCGCGCAACGGTATGGTGGTCAACCCACTAAGCCCGATTACCTCAGCGGAACGGAGACTGGAGCCTTCGCGTCAAGGGTGAAAGGTCGGAAAGGGCACCGGGATACCCCCGTATGGATGCCCCAACCCTCCGTTTCTAAGCCGCGTTGGCTTCTCCAATGACCCTTTGAAAAACCAAGGAGAAGCCTGTGTTGGAAGCAACGACCCAATCCAATGCCATCCATACCGACGCCATCCATGCCGATGCTGAAGACAGCGGCCTGGATACCCTCATCCTGCAAAGCCGGCTGACACGCGGGGCCCAGCGCCTGCTGGAAGCCATGGGCGTGCGCATTGAACCGGTGCAGTGGTACGAAGTGGCCGGTCCCCCCGTCTACAGACTGGCATGCGCGCAACGCCACCCTGTCATCCATTGGCTGCCGCCAGAGGAAACCGACGTGCTGATGGCGGAACTGCGCAGCGAAGAGGATGACCCACGCACGCCGGACTGGGCCCACGACCTGTTGCGCCGCCAGCGGGCGGGCACACTGCTTGATATGGACGGCGGTATCGAGTTCGGGGACAGCGGTATCGACGCTGGTCTGGTTTTGCATGACCTGCTCCGCCACCCCGGATCCTGAGGCCACAGGACACAGCCAAGCCCCTATTTTACATCAGTTCACAAAGTTGTCGGCCATGGTCACACTCTGTAATCGGTTCTGACAGTCGGTCAGCGTAGTCTGGTTACAGACCCAAACCCAACCATCAGGGAGGTTTGGCCATGGTCATGTCCGGTAGACAGCGAGCCCAATCCTCCCGCAACCTGATGTGGGTAGGCTTGGGCTCTATCGTGATGCTGCTGGTTCTGGCACTTGGCGCCGCCATGGCCCTGATTGAATTCAAGACCGGCGTTCGTGCCTATGTGACAGGCGAGAGCCTCTGGTCCAAGGGGCGCCAGGCTGGCGTCTACCACCTGAACCGCTACATTGAAACCGCCCAGCCAAGCCACCTGGACCGGGCCGACGAAGGCTTGGCTACCCCACTTGCCTACCGCGAAGCACGCGAGGCAGTAACGGATACGCCCATGGACGCCGCCCGCGCAACCCGCTATTTCCAGAAAGCGGGCAGCCACGCCGCGGACATCCCCCGTCTCATCCGCCTTTACGATTATATGGGCCATTCAAGCCTGTTCCACTCCCCGCTCCAGGCATGGCGCAACACGGATCCACACATCGAGCGTCTGGCCGAAATGGTGGACCTGCTGTCGGAGAATGACCTTAGTGAGTCCGAACGACAGAGCTTCGTGGAAGAAATTGACCGCCTCAACCGGAAGCTGGTGGCCCTTGAATCCACTTTCCTGTCGGACCTGGGCCGGATCGACCGGAGTCTGAACCGGTTGCTTCTGATCGCTGTCATCACGGTTCTTGCGCTTGCTGGCGTGCTGGTGACAATCCTGTTCCTGACCATCGCGGGACGCATGGCTCGCACCGAAAGCGAACTCCGCGCCACGCTGGAGCAGGCGACCGTCGGCATGGCCCGGATTTCATTGTCTGGCGCCATACGCACGGCCAACCGCCGCTTTGCCCAGACCCTCGGCTACCCTCAGGAGGAGCTCGAAGGCATGCAGCTGGATCAGCTGCTGTTGCTCAATGAAGGGGGAACACCACTGGACCTCCCCAGCCTGCGGCACAAGATCGTGCGCAACGGCACCTGGACCCTCACGGGCGATGAGCCCTGGACGCAGGAAGACGGCACCCCGCTATGGCTGGAGTTCACATTCAGCGCTGTCCGCGACCACCGGGGCCGTATTACGGACTACGTCGTGGTGGTGGACGACATTTCCCGTCACCGCAGCCAGGTGGAAAGACTGAGCTACGAGGCCAGCCACGACGCTCTGACGGGCGCTATCAACCGCCGGGAATTTCTCAACCGGCTGTCCATGTTCCTTGAAAATGCCCGCTTCGAAAAAAGCCGTCACGCCCTTTGCTTCATGGACCTGGACTGCTTCAAGGCCATCAACGACACCCATGGCCACCAGGCCGGCGATGACTGTCTGGTGCAGCTTTGCCAGATCATCCGTTCCCAGTTGCGCAAAGGGGATGTGCTGGCACGCCTGGGCGGTGATGAGTTTGCGCTGATCCTGACCTACTGCCCGGAGGATGTGGCGGAACGCCTTGCCGAAGACCTCCGCCAGCGTATTGCCGCCTTCAGGTTCCAGTCCGGCGACATCAGCTTCAGCCTCAGCACTTCCATCGGTATCACCGAGATCCGCGGTTATCACCTCGACCCGGAATCCGTGATAGAGGCCGCCGACCACGCGTGCTATGGGGCCAAGGAAAAAGGCCGCGATCATGTCTACCTGCTCAGGCTGGAAAACCCAGAAACTCAAAAAGCGCCAACAACACTTGATCGTGACCGCCCATCCAGCGACAGTGTGGCCCATGACTCTGGATGACCAACTTGCAACAACCGCACGGCAAATGAACGCCACCGGCTTGAATCAGGGCCGCTCAGGCAACCTGAGCGCGCGTTGCGGTGACGGAATGCTGATCACCGCCTCCGGATGCCATTTTGACGGGATCACGCCGAAGCATCTGGTGGAAGTAGAGCTGGACGGCAACTGGCGGGGGGCGCTGAAGCCCTCCAGCGAAGCCACCTTCCACGCTGCCATCTATCGCCAGCGCCCGGATGCCGGTGCCGTCATCCACGTGCATTCGCCGTGGGCCATGACACTGGCCTGCCTGCACCGACCCATTCCAGCCTTCCACTACATGGTGGCTGTTGCCGGTGGCATGGATATTCCCTGCGTCCCCTACGCCACATTCGGAACCCAAGCCCTGGCGGAGCACGTCGCCTCAGGCCTGAGCGAACGCGATGCCTGCCTGATGGCCAACCATGGCCAGATCGCGCTCGCGGATACACCTGAGGCGGCACTGGAGCTGGCCCAGGAAGTGGAGCACCTGGCGCGCTGCTACGGGCAGCTTCTGGCGCTGGGCGAACCGGTTCTGTTGGATGACGCGCAGATGCGCGACGTGCTGGAGCGGTTCACAAGCTATCGCCGTAACGCCCAGACAACCGGAACCTGACCACCCCGCAACGCCTCAGCCGTCACCGCCGTGGCCCACGCCAACAATATGCTGCAGCCCAGAGCACTCAACCAGCGGATCGTCGCAGTTGACCACGATGTCCGAATGGGCCAGCGCATAGGCCTTGCCGGTGATGGTATTTTCCACCACCTGGTGTGGGCCTTCTTCGCGGGTGCCGGTGACATTACCGATAAAGCCCGTATCCCGCAGTGAGATGGTCTCCAGCCGGTCCCCCGGCTTGATGCGCCCCTCGTAATGCATCAACGCCAGGCGCGCCGACGTGCCGGTACCCGTGGTACTGCGGCAGATCACCCCCGGGTGGACGTAGGTGGTGGAACGTGAGCGATAGAAATTATCCGCCACCTGCTCCACCGGACCCATGAAATGGAGAAAGGGCAATGGCCCTACATCGCCAAGGGTGTAGTGGGAGAAGCCGCGTTCCGCCTGGATCGCGTCAACAATGCGATGGGCGCAATCAGACAACGCGTCCTCTTCGTCCCGGGTCAGGTCGAAGCCCAGCTCGGTGGCGTCCACCAGCGCATAGAACCCGCCGCTGTAGGCCACACTGTAAGTGACATTCCCCAGTGACGGCACATGGATGGTATGCCTGTAGCTGTCCACGTAACTGGGCAGCCCCTCGCAGGTAATGGCCTCAACCACGCCATTGTCCACTTGGGCCTCCACCTCCACCAGACCGGCAGGGGCTTCCAGCTGGAAACGCTGGCGGCCCTCCTGCTTGGACACGATGCCCTGCTCCAGAACGGCCGTGGCCGTACAGATGGTGTTGGAGCCGGAGTAGATGGGGTAACCCATGACTTCCATGATGATATAGCCGGCAACGGCCTGCGGGTCCGTGGGCGGGACCAGCAGATCCACGGACATCTCCGGGATCCCGTAGGGCTCGGACAGCAGCAGCTTGCGCAGCCCGTCGGCATCACGCTGGAGGTATTCCATCTGCTCGCGCACCGTCGCTCCCGGCAGCGAGCCAATGCCCCCAGTCACGATCCGGCTCACGTCCCCGCCGGCGTGGGTATCCATCAAACGCAGGCTCAGGTCATTGCTCATGGAGCAACCTCAATGGCAAAGGGAGCCCCCTGCTGGTCCCACTGGCTGTCGGGCACGATGACGATCTTGCCCAGATAATCATTACCCCGATTGACGAAGTATTGCTCCGCCTCACGCAGCCGGGACAGGGGAACAGCACCGTGCAAAACGGGTCTGAGCTGGCCGCCCCGGATCCAGCCCACCAGCTGTTCAGCTTCCTCCCGGGTGCCATGGGACACCCCGAAGAGCTGGACCTGATAGAGATAGATCCGAGTCCAGAGCACCTCACTGACATTGCCGGCACTGGCGCCAGCGATGCTGAGTCTTGGGTAGGTGCTGCGCCGCGTCATGTCCGTGATCATGGTGTCGATGAACCGGTCGGTCATGTCGCCCCCCGCCAGGTCCATGACCGCGTCGATGGGCTCGCCACCGGTCGCGGCCATCACCTTGTCCGTGAAACCGTCCATATCCGATCGGTCCAGCACCGCCTCGGCGCCGAGTTCTTTGAGCGCCCGGGCCTTGGACTGCTGACTGAGCGCGTATGGAACTGCCCCCAGGATGCGGCAGAGCTGAATCAGCGCCGTGCCGACACCACCGCTGGCACCGGTTACCAGAACCCGTTCACCAGCGGTTACGCCAGCCACGTTCAACATATGCAGGGCCGTCTGGTATGAGCACATGCCCAGAGAAGCGAGTTCGGCGTCCGCGAGCTCCGGATTGTCCACCCGGTGGAACTGCTCTGACGGCACCGCAATGTACTCGGCAAAACCGCCATCGGCGCCGTGGCCGTAGTAGTCCGGCGTGAGGTTGATGGTGCGGCGGCCATCCGGATAGAGATTGAAATCCAGAAGACCGCGCTCACCAACGCGGCTATCATCCACTCCCTCACCCACGGCCACAACACGACCAGCCACATCGGCCCCCTGGATACGGGGGAAGGTAAGCGTCGGCTCACCGCCCATGGCAAAGGAGGTCACCTCCCCCTTGTCACTGGTCGGGTACAGGCCCTCACGGGCCTTGCGATCCGTGTTGTTCTTCGCCGTGGCGCTGACCCTGACCAGCACCTCGCCCGGCCCGGGGCGAGGTGTGGCTACATCCGTGCGGTACTGCAACTGATCCACGCCACCGTGGGCCATAAGCTGCATGGCCACCATGGTCTCAGGGACGAACGCTTCGCTCATATCATTCCACGAACTCGTCAATGATGGCATTGAGGGTTTCACTCGGGCGCATGGCCTGCTTGATCTTCTGCGCGTCTGGATAATAGTAGCCGCCAATATCCACGGACTGCCCCTGGATATCGATCAACTCCTGCAGGATCTGGTCTGCATTGTCTTCCAGCTTCTTCGACATTTTCTGGAAGTGAGCCTTCAGGTCCTGATCCTCATCCTGATTCGCCAGTTCCTCGGCCCAGTAGCGTGCCAGCCAGACATGGCTGCCGCGGTTATCCAGCTCTCCGGATTTGCGCGAGGGCGAGCGGTCTTCCTCCAGGAACCGGGCCGTCGCCTGGTCCAGGGTCTTCGACAGAACCGCGGCACGCGGATTCTCCTGCTTCTCACCCATGTGCTCAAGCGACACCATCATGGCCATGAACTCGCCCATGGAGTCCCAGCGCAGGTGATCCTCCTCCAGGAACTGCTGCACATGGCGCGGCGCAGAGCCGCCAGCGCCGGTCTCGAACAGGCCCCCGCCCTTGAGCAGCGGTACCACCGAGAGCATCTTGGCACTGGTGCCCAGCTCAATGATCGGGAACAGGTCCGTGAGGTAGTCCCGCAGCACGTTGCCGGTTACTGAGATGGTGTCCTTGCCACGGATCATGCGTTCCAGTGTCCAGCGCATGGCCTGGTCGTAGCCCATGATACGGATATCAAGGTCCTCGGTATCGTGCTCCTTGAGATAGTGCTGGACCTTGTTAATGAGCTGCGCGTCGTGGGCCCGTTCCGGATCCAGCCAGAACACCGCCGGCATGCCGCTGTGGCGCGAGCGCTCCACTGCCAGGCGGACCCAGTCGCGCACCGGCTCGTCCTTGGTCTGGCACATCCGCCAGATGTCGCCCTTTTCCACGTGGTGCTCGAACACGGTGTTGCCGTCGTCATCCACCACCCGAACGATGCCGTCTTCCGGCAGTTCAAAGGTCTTGTCGTGGGAACCGTATTCCTCCGCCTGCTGTGCCATCAGCCCAACGTTGGGCACGGTGCCGATGGTGCTGGGATCAAACGCATCGTGGTGCTTACAGAAGTTGATCACTTCCTGATAGATGGTGGCGTAGGTGCTCTCGGGGATGATCGCCTTGGTATCCTTGAGCTTGCCATCCGTGCCCCACATCTTGCCGCCATCACGGATCATGGCCGGCATGGAGGCGTCCACGATCACGTCACTGGGCGTATGCAGGTTGGAGATGCCCCGGTCGGAGTCCACCATCGCCATTTCCGGACGGTTGATGAAGCAGTCCCGGATGTCCTCCTCGATCTCGGAGCGCTCGGAGAAGGAGAGGTCCGAGATTTTCTGGTAGAGGTGGCTCATGCCGTTGTTTGGGTTCACCCCGATGCGCTCAAACAGCTCCTTGTGCTTTTCGAACACATCCTTGAAATAGACGGTCACGGCGTGACCGAACACGATGGGGTGTGACACCTTCATCATGGTCGCCTTCACGTGCAGCGAGAACAGCAGCCCCGCACGGCGCGCGCCCTCAATCTCTTCTTCCAGGAACTGGCGAAGCTCGCGCACGCTCATGAACATGCCATCGATGACCTCGCCGTCCAGCACCGGCACGCTGTCCTTCAGGACCGTGGTCTGGCCACTCTCTTTGCCCTCCAGCTGGATACGGACGCTGCCGGCCTTGTCCATGGTGGTGGACTGCTCGCTGTGGTAGAAGTCGCCCTTGCGCATGTGCGCCACGTGGGTGCGCGAGGCCTGACTCCACTTGCCCATGCGGTGGGGGTGTTTCTTGGCGTATTCTTTAACCGCGTTCGAGGCCCTGCGATCGGAGTTGCCCTGGCGCAGAACCGGGTTCACATTGCTCCCGAGCACCTTCGCATAGCGGTCCTTAAGGGCTTTCTCATCATCGGTCTGCGGGTTCTCCGGGTATTCCGGAAGCGGATAACCCTTATCCTGCAGCTCCTTGATGGCCGCCCGGAGCTGCGGCACGGACGCACTGATGTTCGGTGTCTTGATGATGTTGGCATCCGGGTGCTGGGTCAGTTCGCCGAGCTGGGCCAGATAGTCGGGCTCCTGCTTGTCTTCGGGGAGATAGTCGGGGAACTGGGCAAGGATACGGGATGCGAGGGAAATGTCGGCGGATTCAACCTTGATGCCAGCGGGCGAGACAAAGGCCCTGACAATCGGCAGAAAGGAGTAGGTAGCCAGTGCTGGGGCTTCGTCCGTCTCGGTATAGGTAATGGTTGGCTGTTTGTCTGTCATGAGTGCCTCTATCCTTCAGCGTTGTGGCGGGAGGCCATCAAGCGCCTCCCGTTTGTAAATGCCACCGGGCGGCGTCATTTCAGCCCGGTGAAGAAAGCCGTTGCGTTATCCGCCAGCGACTCCAGGTGGTAGCCGCCTTCCTGGACCACGAGCGTGGGCAGCCCCAGTTCATTGACCAGCCCGCCCATGCGCTCGAAACCGCTCTGGGAGACTGCCACCTTCGCCTGCGGGTCTTCCTGATAGACGTCAAACCCGAGCGAGACCACCAGCACGTCCGCGTCAAACAGGCGGATGGCGTTGCGTGCCTCTTCCAGGCGCTCAAAGAAGGTCGACTCCGGCGAACCGTGCGGCATGGGCAGGTTGATGTTGTAACCGAATCCGGCGCCTTCGCCGCGCTCGGTCTCGTGGCCGCTGACCACGGGGTAGAAATTGGTGGTATCGCCGTGGATCGAAATGTAGAGCACGTCGTTGCGCTCGTAGAAGATTTCCTGGATGCCCTGGCCGTGGTGCATGTCCGGGTCCAGGATCGCCACGCGCTGGAAGCGGCTGCGAAGCGCCTGAGCCGCGATTGCGGCATTGTTAAGGTAACAGAAGCCACCAGCAGCGTCACGGCGGGCATGATGGCCGGGCGGACGGGACATGGCATAGGCCCGCGGCTCACCATTGAGCAATTCATCCGCGCCGGAAAGTGCGCTCTGGGCGGACCAGTAGGCCGCCTCCCAGGTGCCCTCACCGATGGGACAGCTGCCGTCAGCCTGATAACGGGCACATTCGGCCAGGATCCCGTGCATGTGGTTGGGAGCGCGCACAAAGATGTTGGACATGACCTCTTCGCCCCAATCCTCCGGCCAGCGCCGGTGCGCGGATTCCAGGAACCGCAGGTAACCCAGGTCGTGCACCGCGCTGATGGGCGCCATACCGTGATCTGCAGGCTCTGCCACCTGCATGTTCACACTTTCCAGACCCTTAAGCAATTCCGGCGTACGCTCGGGAATTTCCTGCGGCGGCCGCATCTTGCCGCGCGTGAGATAAGTGAGCGGACGATGCCGGTTCTGTGAGGGATGGAAGAATGCTTTCACGGCGGGTCTCCTGTGGGCAATGTCGCTTCTTGGATCAGAACGGGTTCAGACCCCATGATAATAGACGTCCCGTTTCTCTGCCTTTACGGATCACCGAAAGATGCAATTCGCCGAACTCCGGTGCCCCATTATACCGCCTGAGTCCGGGTCATGCGTCCGACCTTGGTCGAAGATCCGGATCCCGCCACCGGTAATCCAAATGCTTTACAGGTGAGTACAACGGGATACGCTGAACAGTCACACACCCCGATTGGAGCTCTAGATGCTCAAGGCACAATACAGCACTCGCGGTCCCGTCCCACAGGACGTGATCGAAGCCGTACCCGAAGACACCCCACAACCAGGCAGCGGCCAGGTTCTTCTTGAGGTTCTGGCCGCCCCCATCAATCCCTCGGACGTTCTGACGCTGACCGGCGATTACGGCATCCTGCCCTCACTGCCGGCCGTTGGTGGTAACGAAGGCGTTGGCCGGGTCGCGGAACTCGGTGACGGGGGTTCCGGCGTCAGCCAGGGGCAGACGGTGCTCTTGCCGGTAGGCTCCGGTACCTGGTCCACCCATGTACTGGCGGAGGCCAAGGACGTGGTGCCGTTGCCAGACAATGCGGATCCCCGCCAGCTCAGCATGATGACCATCAACCCGCCAACAGCGCTGCTGATGCTGCAGGAATTCGTGGACCTCAAGGAAGGCGACTGGGTTATCCAGAATGCCGCCAACTCTGGTGTCGGCGGCTACCTCATCCGGCTGGCCGCCCAACGCGGACTGCGCACCGTTAACGTGGTCCGGCGCGAGTCCGCAATCGCCGGTGTTGAGGCTCAGGGTGGCGACGTGACCCTGGTGGACGGTCCGGACCTCCACAAACGCGTGAAGGAAGCCACCGGCGGCGCCGACATCCGTCTGGGCATCGATGCTGTCGGCGGTGAATCCACCGACCACCTGGCCAACTGCCTGGCGGCCGGCTCGCCAGTGGTCAATTACGGCATGATGAGCGGCGATGCCTGCCAGATGTCCCCGGCGAACGTGGTCTTCCGTGACATCTCGCTGCGCGGGTTCTGGCTGTCACGCTGGTTCAGCCAGGCGACCCCGGAGCAGCAGACATCAATCTACAGCGAGATCACCCGCCAGATCGCCAGCGGTGCCCTCAAGGCTCCGATCGCGGGTGAATACGATGTCAGCGACATCAAGCAGGCCGTGGCGGCCGCTGCCTCGGGGGAACGTGACGGCAAGATCCTGATCGTGCCCCAGCACTAAGCCCTTCCCCTGTCCGGGTCAACTTGACCCGGACCGTCCCCGCCAACGATCATGATGCCCCTTTCGCAATACGGATATGAACGCATGAGTGATTCAGGCGTAAAAACTGACGAGAAGAAACAGCATTTTGATGATATCTACGTGGCGGAAACGCCCGTCCCCTTCAAAGAACGCATCCTGGACGGCCTCCAGTACGTCTCAGACAATTTCAACCGCCAGACCTTCGACCGTCTGATCCTGCCCTGGGCCGAGAAGAAGGCCGCCAGGGGGCCCCTGAATGTTGTTGACCTGGCGGGCTGTTTCGGCAACACAACCATGGCCACCATCAACGGCATGGATTACGAGGGCATCCGTGAGAACTGGAAGGACGCGGACACCTGCCGGAAAGTGGCGCAGCCGCGGCGAATCAGCGCCGAGATCACCGGCATCGACATCTCCGCCAATGCCCTGGCCTACGGCAAGTCCGCCGGCATCTACGACAACACCATCCAGGCGGACCTCAACACGCCGGATGCCGCCACCCAGGCGGCACTCGAAAAGGCCATGAAAAACGCCAACATCCTGATCTCCACGGCAGCGCTGGTTTATCTGCAACCGGAAGCCATCGAGCGCCTGATGGATGAGTTCGCGTCAGGCGACGATGAAGGCTATATGCTGGTGAACTTCCTGAACCCCTTCGCTCTGGAGGCGGCGGACGCGACCAAGCGTATTCTGCTGGAGCGGTTTGAGTTCGTGGGCAGCATGGCTTCCCGCCACCGGCTCATGTCCGAGCTGGAACGCTCCAACTACCCCGGTGAAGAGTGGGTTATGCTGGAAATCTGGGTGCTCAAGCGCCGCCAGTAATCCGGCTCACGGGCGCCTTATGTCGGCGCCCGGCTTCCCTCCGGCACCGCCTGGAGCAACCGCCAGGGGGGTCCAGTTCGGATGCCAACTGATGGATTACACCTTTTTGATTATTTTTCGGACAAACCAGGTGCCAAAAGAGCCTTATCAAGATACCTATGTGCTCGTCCTTTTGCTTTCTCACAGGGTTTGCCTGAGTAATGGCGACGATTAAAGCTTTGTCGGGTATCGTCTGCTCGTACTTCCATCGAAGACATCTGCTTATTAACAACCACTAACGCCGATGCAAATTGATCGGGTGTCCACCCCTTTTTTTTCGATTGTTCGTAAAGAGCCTGAGCTAAGTCTGAATAGCGGTTAGCAAGCGCCTCTTCATTCCGAAATTCCAAGGCAAAAGCAGAACATAATTGAAGAGTCTCATAAGACCGAGCCAAACCGACCAACTCTTTAGAATGAGTTGATTCAGGTTCTTTTGCGACTCCATATGGAAGTAAAAAATAAGCCAAACAAAATAAAAACAACCTGAAAAGCCAGGAGCGGGCCAACAAAAAACAACGGCATTCATTCATCGTAATCCGCCCTGGATTGTTGAACATACATTTTGCGCCCTATTAGGTGGTAACCAGGTTCAACCCCCAGGACATATATCGGCAAGAGTACAAACACAAGATAGCCCGATACTTCATTGTGGAAGTACTCAACGATAAGTTTGGCACACAAAGAAAATAAAAGTGCAGGAACAGCCACAAACACCAACCAGGTCAAGACTCCCTTTGATACGTAGTTCTCCTTGATTGCCACCAGACCAATGTATATAAGAAGCGCCCCAGCCAAGCCGCTACCCAGAAGTATAATCGCCATACTAACTCTCCTGGTCCATGAACAGCTCGATTAGCCAGTGGACTAAACCTTGTTATCCTCAGGCTCTTCTGTATCGACTTGACGCTCAATAATACGGTAAGCTGGCGTAAAAACAATGACAGATAGAAACCACAATGCAAGCGTCAAGGTATAGGGTGAATCACCGACAAAGTACTCAATGATAACTGCAGCACATATCGCCAACATCAAACTTGGCCCGGCAACGCACCGTGACCATGTAGAAATCCCCTTTGACAAAGCGCCACTCTTAACACCCACCAACATGGCGTAATGAAAGAAAACACCGGCCAGACCACTTCCCACTAAAACAACAAGCATATTACAGATCTTCGTATGCGAGTAGACCACGGGCCGCAAGCTCTCTTTTGGCTCGATCGGCATTATTCTTTGCCATAATATTTAGTCCCGCTATGACTATAAGGGCTGGGACAGAAACTCTACTAAGAACGGTTAATGCTCCTTGCCCCATACCCAAGCGTTGACCAACCGCTATAACAAGTTCGCTTTTTGTGAGCGACTCTGCGACCCTGGAAGCAACAGCCTGGGGCCCTCCTTTAGCCATAATGAAAGCCCCAGTAGCAACGGTCGCGACTGTAAACTCAGGCACCGATAAAGGATTAACCTGGTTGGTTACAGAAGCCGTTTTCGAACTGAATTGATAGAATTCTCTCAGATCTTGGTCAGAGAGCGACCATGTGTACCAATAAGGCTGAACACTCTGGTTCGCAACTCGACTTCTTAACTGAGCTTGCAAATGACTACCGGGAACGCGTTCGATAATGGCCCTATTGATCTGCCGCTGCTTAGGGTCAGGAAGGTTCCGAAAAACGGCGATCCCAGACAGAATCGGCGCATAAAGCTCTGGAGAACTTGTGATTTCATCCCGGTAGCGTTTCAGCCCCATAAGATCCGCGAGAGCAACAAGCGGGGCGTTTTTGAAATCGGCGGTAACGTAACGATCAGCGACAGCTGGACTGCTCATAGGACAAACCTCCGTGTGCTTTTGAATCCATTTGTAGGTAAACTACCATCATCAAAAAAAGAAATGCAAACCTTCACAACCAGACCAAATCACCCTCCCCATACTTCCTTCTCCCAAGTAAAGTAGCTTTCAGGTCCAGAATGAGCAGGAAGTCATACGCTGGAAATCTGGGTGCTCAAGCGCCGCCAGTAATCCGGCTCACGGGCGCCTTATGTCGGCGCCCGGCTCCCCTCCGGCACCGCCTGGAGCAACCTCCAGGGGCGGTGCCAGTTCGGCTGCCAGCCAGCCTCCCCCTCCGCGGCACGCCACTGCGGCGCGACCCACAGATCCGCAATCGCCACCAGCGTTTCGCCATGAACAATCAGGGGCAGCCTGGTCCTTTCCCAGGGTGGCACCCGATGCTCCTGCAGCCATTGCCGCAACGGCCGGCGGGGCTGATTGGGGCCAGGACGGAAACGTTCGCCACGGGCCAGCAGACGTAGGGTGAACCAATCGTCACTCGCGGTCGCAATCCCAGCGCCCACGCAAGCGTCAGCGCTCAGTCTGGAACCAAACCAGTCCAGGCTGGTTCCGGGATGCCACTGCGCTACTGCCCCAACGTCCGGTTCGGGGAGCTCCGGAACCAGCCAGAGCCGATCCTGATAGCGGCACACCCTGTAGCCCTCTCCCCGCAATTCCGGGCGGGCATCGTCCGGGGCATGCAGAAATGCATCCATTCCCGAAGCCAGACGACGTTCCCCGGGCGGCTGATAGCCCTGGCGGATCAGGAGGTGGCGCAACAACTGCTGGCGACGGGCCTCATCCAGATCATCCAGAGCGCTGACACTGATGCCCTGGCCGCTGGCCACCTCACGGGCGTCGCGGTCGGCCAGCTCTCCCAGAAGACGCTCCGCCTGACGGCAGTGTTCAGCACTGCGGGCAATGCGCGGACCGCTTCGGGGCCAGCGTGCCTCCAGTACTGGCATCACCTCGTGGCGTAGATAATTGCGATCGAAGCGGATATCCCGATTGGAACCATCCTCGCACCACGCCAATCCCCATTCCCGGGCCAGGGCCTCGATACGGGCACGTTCCAGCCCCAGAAGAGGCCGTGCCAGCTGGCCCTGTCCCAGCTCTCTCTGCGCGGGCATGCCAGCCAGGCCGCGCACACCGCTGCCCCGCAGCAGTCGCAGGAGGACAGTCTCGGCCTGATCATCGCCATGATGGGCCATGAACAACAGGTCACCGGGTTCCAGAAGGGCTTCGAAACAGTCGTACCGGGCTTGGCGTGCCCGCGCTTCCAGATCCGGCTGCCCAGGCGCCAGGGCCAGCTCCCGGGTCGTCAGCGGCACCCCTATTGCCGCACAGACCCGCTCACAGTGCTTCTGCCACTGGTCCGCCTCGGCATTCAGGCCATGATGCAAATGAACGGCATTCAATGCAGCGTTATGACGTGGTGCCAGTGCTGTCAGGCAATACAGTAGAAAGATGGAATCACAGCCACCGCTGAGGGCAACCCACCAGCGGCGGCTATCAGGAAGTTCCTGGAAGGCGGCGCTCAGATCAGAGGGCCAGCTTGCCGGCTCCCTGGGATCACTGCTTGCTGGCATCGTAGCGGGTCAGGCGCTCATAACGCTGTTCCAGGAGATCCGGAATGGACAGCTGCTCCAGCGCATCCAGCTCCTCAACCAGCGCATCCCGCAGATTGCCGCCCATGGTGGGTTGGTCTCGATGGGCTCCCCCTAACGGTTCCGGAATAATCCGGTCCGCCACACCCAGCGTTTTGAGCCGGTCGGCCGTTACCCCCATGGCGGCAGCCGCATCCGCCGCGTGGTCGGAACTCTTCCAGAGGATGGAGGCGCAGCCCTCTGGCGAGATTACGGCATAGGTGGCGTACTGCAACATACAGAGCCGGTCGCTGACACCGATCGCCAACGCGCCCCCAGAGCCACCCTCACCAATCACGGTCGAGATGATGGGCGTGCGCAGGCGTGACATCAGTGCCAGGTTACTGGCGATGGCCTCGCTTTGCCCCCGCTCCTCGGCCCCGATGCCAGGGTAGGCTCCGGGCGTGTCGATCAGGGTAATCAGCGGCAGCTGGAAGCGTTCGGCCATGCGCATGAGTCGCGCCGCCTTACGATAGCCCTCGGGCTTGGGCATGCCGAAGTTGCGGTGCACCTTGTCCTTGATCTTGCGCCCTTTCTGATGCCCGATCACCACGACAGGGCGGCCTGCAAGACGCGCCAGCCCGCCCACGATGGCAGGGTCATCCGCAAAGCTGCGGTCACCGTGGAGCTCATCGAAATCCGTGAACACCTCCTCGATGTAATCGAGGGTGTAGGGCCGCTGGGGATGGCGTGCCAGCCGTGCGATATCCCAGGGCTTGAGGTCGGCAAAGATGCTCTCGGTCAGACTGATGCTCTTGTTCTGGAGCCGGTTGATCTCCTCCGAAATGTTGACGTCGGCATCATTGCCAACCAGACGGAGTTCCTCGATCTTGTCTTCGAGCTCGGCGATGGGTTGTTCAAAATCCAGATATTGAGGGTTCATGACGCTCCGTCTGTTCGTTGCAACCATTCATTCATCGTAGACCAAAGTCACGCGATCGTCGCCCAGCAGATGGCGCAGACTCAACAGCAGCTCGTCGTCCGGCTGCACCTGCCAGTCTTCACCCAGGCGTATCAGGGTGCTGGCATCCGCCCGGGAGTAGGCCAGGTTGATGGGGCACCCATTGCCCCTGTAGGGCCGCAGCACTTCCTCCAGATGATCCAGGAAACCGTTGGCGCACTGGGGCTGGTCCACTGCCAACCGGATACCGTGACTGTACTGTCGTCGCGCGGCATTGATGTCCATTACCCCATCAGCGGTCATCTTGAGGGAGCCGCTGTAGTCATCGTAGCTGATACGGCCTTCCAGGATCAGTACATTGTCTGCCTGAAGCAGGTCCTTGTATTCCAGGAAGGCATCCGTGAACAGCGTCGCCTCGATACGGGCGCTGCGGTCATCCAGGGTGACAAACGCCATGGGCTGGCCACGCCGGTTTTTCATGGTGCGCACCGCCACCACCAGACCCGCAATCCGCTGGGTCCCTTTGCCCTGCTGCAGGTTGGCGATGGGCGTGGGCACAAAGTGGCGGATCTCGCGTTCATAGGCATCAAAGGGATGCCCGGTGAGATACAGCCCGAGCGTTTCCTTCTCCGCCTGCAGCCGCTGCTTGTCGCTCCACTCGCGCAGGTGGGCCACATCCGCAAAGGGATCCTCATCCCCGGTGGAGACCAGGTCCTCGCCGAAAAGATCGCCCATACCGGCATTGGCATTACGGCTGAGCTGGCCGGCCTGCTGGATGGCTTTGTCGATACTGGCCATCATCCTGGCCCGGCTCGGCCCGAGGTTGTCCAGGGCACCGGCCCGGATCAGCGCCTCAATGGCACGCTTGTTGACCTTACGCATGTCCACGCGGGCACAGAAGTCGAACATGTCGCGAAAGGCGCCGCCCTCCTTCCGACCCGCCGTGATGCTCTCAATGGGCCCCTCGCCGAGCCCCTTGATCGCGCCCAGGCCATAGACCACCTGCCCTGCATCATTCACGGTGAAGCTGAACTCACTGGTATTCACGTCCGGCAACACCAGTTCCAGACCCATGCGGCGGCATTCCTCGATCAGGGTCACCACCTTGTCGGTGTTCTGCATGTCCGCGGTCAGCACCGCAGCCATGAACTCCGCCGGGTAATGGGCCTTGAGCCAGAGGGTCTGATAGGAAACCAGCGCGTACGCCGCCGAGTGCGACTTGTTGAAGCCGTACCCCGCGAATTTTTCCACCAGGTCGAAGATGTTGTCCGCCAGATGGGAGCTGATGCCGTTCTGCTCGCACCCCTCCAGAAACGCCTTCTTCTGTTTCTCCATCTCGGCGGCTTTCTTCTTGCCCATGGCCCGGCGCAGCAGGTCCGCCTGACCCAGGGTGAAACCCGCCATGACCTGGGCGATCTGCATCACCTGCTCCTGGTACAGGATGATGCCGTGGGTGGGCTTGAGCACCGGTTTGAGGCCGTCGTACTGGAAGTCCGGATGCGGGTAGGCCTCGGGCTGGCGACCGTGCTTACGGTCGATGAAGTCGTCCACCATGCCGGACTGCAGCGGCCCCGGGCGGAACAGCGCCACCAGCGCGATCATGTCCTCCAGGCTGGCGGGTTCCAGGCGCCGGATCAGGTCCTTCATGCCACGGGATTCCAGCTGGAACACCGCAGTGGTTTCCGCTTTCTTCAGCAGGTCAAAGGAGGGGCCATCGTCCAGCGGGATCTCGTCGATGTCGATATCCGCCTCGCCGCGCTCGCGCCGGCGGCGGTTCACCATGGCCAGGGCCCAGTCAATGATGGTCAGGGTCCGCAGGCCGAGGAAGTCGAACTTGACCAGCCCGGCCTCCTCCACATCGTTCTTGTCGAACTGGGTGACGACACTGCCGCCGTCTTCTTCACAATACAGCGGCGCGAAGTCAGTCAGCTTGGTGGGCGCGATCACCACGCCCCCGGCGTGCTTACCGGCGTTGCGGCAGACCCCTTCCAGCTTCTTCGCCATTTCCCAGATTTCCTGGGCTTCCTCGTCCTGGCCCAGGAACTCGCGCAGCGGTTCCTCTTCCTCATAGGCCCGCTCCAGGGTCATGCCTGGATCAAAGGGAATGAGCTTGGAAAGACGATCCGCCAGCCCATAGGACTTGCCCTGGACCCGGGCAACGTCGCGAACCACGGCCTTGGCGGCCATGGTGCCGAAGGTGATGATCTGGGACACGGCGTTCTTGCCGTAGCGCTCGGCGACGTAGTTGATCACCCGGTCGCGGCCTTCCATACAGAAGTCCACATCGAAGTCCGGCATCGACACCCGCTCCGGGTTCAGGAAGCGCTCAAATAGCAGGTCGTACTGCATCGGGTCGATGTTGGTGATCAGCAGCGCATACGCCACCAGCGAGCCCGCCCCCGAGCCCCGTCCCGGGCCCACGGGCACGCCGTTATCCTTGGCCCACTGGATGAAGTCCATCACGATCAGGAAGTAGCCCGGGAACCCCATCTGATTGACGATATTGAGCTCGAAATCCAGGCGCTCGTAGTAGCGTGCCCGCTTTTCCTCGTATTCCGGGTCGGTGCGGTCCAGGATGCGCTCCAGCCGCTTTTCCAGTCCTTCCTCGGAAACCTTGCGGAAGTACTCGTCCATGGTCATCCCTTCCGGGATGGGGTACTGGGGCAGCGAGATTTCACCCAGCCGCACCGGTACCGTACAGCGCCTGGCAATTTCGACGGTATTGTCGATGGCCTCCGGGATGTCCTCGAACAGCTCAATCATCTCCTCCTGGGAACGGAGATACTGCTGGTCGCTGAAGCGCCGCTCCCGGCGGGGGTCGTCCAGGGTCTTGCTTTCACCGATGCAGACCCTGGCCTCATGGGCCTCGAAGTCTTCCGCCTCCAGAAAGTGGACATCATTCGTCGCGACCACGGGCAGCTGGAACGTCTGGGCCAAAGCCACCTGCCCATGAACACAGTCCTCGTCATACGGGCGGCCTGTGCGCTGGAGCTCGAAATAGAAGGCACCGGGAAACAGATCCGCCCAGTAGCGGACCCGCTCCGCCGCAAGGTCCTCTTTGCCCGCCAGGATGGCGCGCCCGATGTCGCCCTCACGGGCGCCGGAGAGCATAAGGAGCCCCTCAGCGCGCTCTTCAATCCATTCGCGCTCCACCACCGGAACCCCCGTGGCCAACCCATCCGTATAACCAAGCGAAATAATCTCGGTGAGATTGCCGAAGCCGGTCTGGTTACGCGCAAGCAGGGTTATGCGGAAGGGCTTGTACGGATCCTCTGGATTACGCAGCCAGATGTCCGCGCCTATGATGGGCTTGATACCGGCGCTGGTGGTGCCCTCGTAGAATTTCACCAGCGAGCACATGTTGGACTGCTCGGTGAGGCCTATGGCGGGCATGCCCATGGCCGCGGCGCGCTCAATCAATGGCTTGATCCGGATCAGGCCATCAACCAGTGAATACTCCGAATGGACGCGAAGGTGAACGAATGTGCGCGACACGGGCTACTCCATGACCTCGACCAGTGCCTTTTCGGTCTGTTTCCCGAAACGGGCCTCAACCACCTCCCCGGCGGGATTGATCACAAAGGTAGCAGGCAGTGAGACCGGGTGCTCCCAGCCGTAATGGGACTGGGGGTCGTCGGTAACGACAGTGAACTCAATGCCCATATCCTTGATCAGCGTATGCAGGGGCTCACCCTCAACCCCATCAAAGTTCACGCCCAGAACCCGGGCCCGTTCACGCTGATCCAGTGCATTCAGCTCCGGGATTTCCTCATAACAGGGCTTGCACCATTCAGCCCAGTAGTTGACAAAGACCCACTGTCCTTCCAGCTCGCTGGTTCGAACCGCCTCTCCCTGGACTGAGGCGAAATCAGCGCTGGCGGACCAGCCCCCGGGCATGCCGTCACACCCCGCAAGCGCAAGCATCAGCACGACAACCGCCGCGCGCATGAGATGAATCACCGCGAACCTCCTGATAGAGTAGTAACGGGCCAAGCCGGATCAAGCATTGTAACGGTAAATCCGGCCTCCGTAATCCATACCCACTGAGGTAACGCACCCGTAATGACCGAGACCACACGCCGCCACTCCGACCTGCCGCTGGCCCACTGGGTTGGCCTTGGGAGCTTCCTGGCCCTGATGGCCACGCTCGCGTTAACCACCTTCTGGCCGGAGCCGGTGGAAGGCGCCTCCAAAACCGCCATCCTGGCCATCAAGCTGGTACCCTTGGTGATCTTTGTGCCCGGGCTTATCCGCGGACGCAACCTGACCTACATCTGGGCCTGTTTCATGATGATGATCTATTTCGTGCCCCTGTCGGTCAGCACCTACCTGTATGGCTGGCCCCTGACCAGTGTGGTGCCACTGGGTTTGGCGCTGGTCTTCTTTGTGGCGACGCTGTTCAAGTTACGCCAGGATCCACGCAATCCAGGCATAACCCCGGGCTGATCCTCTATGGCGAAAGCACCGAAACCCGAGCGTGACAGGCCACTGACACTCCCCCAGATCTGCGACGCGCTGGTTCGGGATGAGCGCATTACCGAGGACGAAGCCCGCGAAATCCGTAACGCCAACCTGGGGTCGGACACCCAGAAGCACCCACTTGAGATGGTCGCGGAGGCCCAGCTCCAGGACGCCACCACCGGCAACCTCCTGGACCTGGATACCCTCACCGAGTGGCTGGCGCACTGGGCGGGACTGGAGTACGTGCACATTGATCCACTCAAGGTCGATGTAGCGACGGTGGCGGACGTTATGTCCTACGCCTATGCCCACCGCAACGGCATCCTGGCGTTCAGCGTCACGCGTGACGAAGTCAAGGTGGCCACCGCCCAGCCCTTCCAGCGCGACTGGGTCAGTAACCTTGAGCACATCACCCGCAAGACGGTCACGCCAGTGGTGGCCAACCCGGCCTCCATTCGACGCTTCACGGTGGAGTTCTACCAGCTGGCCAATTCCGTCAGCAAAGCGGGTGGAGAGGATGCCAACAAACACGTCCAGAGCTTCGAGCAGCTCCTGGACCTGGGCGACGGCAAGGCGGATGCCAATGACCAGCACGTGGTCAGTATCGTTGATTGGCTGCTGCATTACGCCTTTGAACAACGGGCCAGCGACATCCACCTGGAGCCCCGGCGGGAAATGTCGCAGGTGCGGTTCCGCATTGATGGCGTTCTGCACACGGTCTACGAATTCCCCATCAACGTGGGCATTGCCGTACTCAGCCGCCTCAAGATCCTGGGCCGCCTCAATGTGGCCGAAAAACGCCGCCCCCAGGACGGGCGCATCAAGACCCGCAAGCTTGACGAAAGCGAGGTGGAGCTGCGCATGGCCACCATGCCCACTGCCTTCGGCGAAAAGATGGTGCTCCGGATCTTTGATCCGGACGTGCTGCTCAAACCCTTCGAGCAGATGGGCTTCTCACGGGACGACCGTGAGCGCTGGCAACGCATCACCAGCAACCCCTATGGGGTCATCCTGGTCACAGGCCCCACCGGCTCGGGCAAGACAACCACGCTCTATTCCACGCTGCGCCAGATGGCCTCCGACGATGTGAACATCTGCACCATCGAGGACCCCATCGAGATGGTGGAGCCGGCGTTCAACCAGATGCAGGTCCAGCACGGCATCGACCTGACCTTCGCCCATGGGGTGCGCGCCCTGCTGCGACAGGATCCGGACATCATCATGATTGGTGAGATCCGGGACCAGGAAACCGCTGACATGGCGGTCCAGGCCGCGCTGACCGGCCATCTGGTGCTGGCCACCCTGCACACCAATGATGCGCCCAGTGCCATTACCCGGTTGCTGGAACTTGGCCTTCCCAGTTATCTGATCCGAGCGACGGTGATCGGCGTCATGGCACAGCGACTGGTGCGCACACTCTGCTCGGACTGCAAGAAAGAGGGGACCATCGACGCGGACGCCTGGCGCACCCTGACCCGCCCCTGGAAGGCACCGATGCCGGACCATCCCTGCGAACCCGTGGGATGCCTGCAATGCCGCAACACGGGCTACCGGGGGCGCTCCGGGGTCTACGAGATCATGCCTGTGGAAGGACCAGTGGAAGAGCTCATCACCGCTGACTGCGATGCGGACCGACTCCGCCGGGAGGCCTACCGGCAGGGGATGATGTCGCTCAGGCTTTCGGGGGCGCAGAAGGTCGCCGCCGGGGTGACCACCATTGAGGAAGTGATGAGGCTGACGCCGGAAAGCATTCGCTAGCCTCCCTCCCCTGAACAGAGGGCACGGGGCCCCTCAGGACGCCAAAAGCCTGCTACCTGGTTCGGAGCGCTCCCAGGCTTGCGCCCGGGATAGACGCACCTCCAAGCCATTTGATAGCGTAGCGCGCGCTCAATGTTGGCTCAACACACCAGCAATACGTGTGGGAAGCGCATTGTTCCAAAATGCAAAAAAGGAGATTTTCATGAACAAATATCTTTCCGTCGCCATGGTTTCTGTTCTGGTCCTGCTGTTGAGTGGGTGTGCTGGCCAGATTGAATACATGAACAGGAGCCACACAGCGAACCAGAACGCCTTCACCGGCACCCAATACCGGTCTACCGATTATGAAATCCTCGGACCGGTACAAGCCGAAGCCAAAGGGGTTCTGATCCTGGGCCTCGTTACCAATGGTGAGGATGGTGTTGGCCTGCTGTGGGAAGAAGCCATGTCCAAGTACGGTGATGAAGTGACCGGACTCAAGGACATTTCGAGCAAGACTGAATACCAGGGTATTCTTACCCCGATCTACTCCAAGAAGGAAACAACCTTCTACGGCATTGCTGTTAAAGAGTAAGCGATGCGGCTGATAATGGCTCTGCCCGTTACCGGGTGGAGCCATTCACTGGTACCGGCCAGCCCGAGCTTTCCCATCCCCAAGCTGGTGTGTCCTCAGTTGTTGTCAGTGGGGTTCAGCCGCTCAACCGCATTCATACGATTCCCCAGCGCGTCCACCAGGATATGCTCAATTTCCCCCTCACGTCGCATGGCCTTGAGCTCGCGGTTGAAAGCCTTGATGCGCTCGGCGTTGCCGGGCACCTCACGTGACAGCAGCAGGTGAAGCCTATCCCGGCGCACTGGATGGGAATGCCAGGTCAGTTTTTCAGCCTCCTTCTCTTCGAAAAGGTCATGAATCATCCGTTGGCCTACAACACGATCCATCGGAAACAGGTCGATACGCCCTGCCATCAGCTTCTGAAAGTTCAGCTCATCCGACGACACGATCTCGGTAGGCGCAACCCCAAGCCTCTTTACCCGATCAATGACCTCCCCATACGCATAGTCCCGGGTCAGGCCAATCCGGTAGTCGGCAAGGTCACCAACCTTGCGCCACTCAAATGGCATCTCCGCGCGATGAAAAAAGACGTACTCGGTAACAACAACCGGGCGGCTGATGAAGAAATCCTCCCGGCGTTCCTCGGAGGGCATCCAGACGGCTGACCCAGCTCGCTCCCCTTGGCGAGCGAGATAGAGCGAGCGTGACCAGGGGTGGAACTCATACTCAACGGTGTACCCCGCGCGTTCGAAGGCGCGCGAGACAATCCGGGATGCGATGCCGTAACCGGGTTCCTCTTCACCCAGGTAGGGAGGCCACTCACCATTGGTGATCCGCAGGGTACGATCCTGTGAGGGCTCGCTGGCCAGTGCGGATAGCGCCATCACCCCCAGCAATGCCATCAGTACCACTCTAAGCCATCCCATGATGCCCTCCCAAGATGACCCTATCGAGGCCCTGTCAGGCCCCCTCATCGTCAGGATGGCAACCAGCAGCAAAGCTGTCTACTGAACGCACAACTCAGCGTGTTACCAGAACCAGTACAGGTCCATTATGGCCCGATGGGTCGGCAGGGACTCGCCAGCTGAGTCCACCACCCTCCAGCCATGACCGGATCGCCCGCCATTCCGCCTCGCCGCCTTCGTGCCCTCGGTACACCATCAGGGACAGGCAGCCTCCGGGCGCCAGCAGTTCCATGGACTGCTCCAGCGCGCAGATCGTGGACTCCGGTTGCGTGACTCGGGCGTGATCACTTCCCGGAAGGTACCCCAGGTTGAACATCACGGCATCCAGATACTGCCCGCCGGGGCGTTTCACCTGTTCAGCCACCCTGGCGTGGCTGTCGCAAACCAGGGTGACGCGCTCGTCCAGGTCGGCTTCGACAAGCCGGCTATGAGTGGCGTCAATGGCAGCGCGCTGGATATCCAGTGCCCAGACATGACCGGTCACACCCACCTGCTCTGCCAGGAAACAGGTATCGTGACCGTTGCCCGCCGTCGCATCGAGGGCCAGGCTGCCTTCCCCCACAACGGCGGCGACCGCTTCATGGGCCTGACGGGTGAGCCTCAAACCACCCACCGCTGCAATGTGCCGGCGGCAAACTGACTCAGGTTATCCGCGCTCTGCTGCACCATGCGCTGGCGGGCTTCCTGGCTGGCCCAGGCACAGTGCGGGGTCACCAACAGGTTGGGGAGTTCATCCGCCAGCAACGGGTTGCCCTCGACCGGAGGCTCCTGCGTCAGCACGTCCACACCCGCGCCGGCTATTTCCCCCTGACGCAACGCATCCGCCAGGGCCTGCTCGTTGACAATACCACCTCGGGATGTATTCACCAGCAGCGCCGAGTCCTTCATGGACTGGAGCGCCTGCGAATCGATCAGGTCCCGGGTGTCATCACTCAGCAGGCAATGGACGGACAACACGTCCGCGACCGGCAGCAAATCCGCCAATGGCTCGCGCGGGAAACCGTCCACTTCCCCCGGCGACTGCCCGGGCCTGGCCGCAACCCGCACGTCCATGCCAAAAGCCTGGCCCAACCGCGCAACGCCCTGCCCCAGATCCCCATACCCAAGCACCACGAGCATCCGGCCTTCCAGTTCGATGATGGGGTGGTCCATCCGGCAGAACATCGGGCTCTTCTGCCACCAGCCCTCACGCACGTCCTGAACGTAGTCCACCAGCCGCCCAGCCAGGGCCAGGATCAGTGAAAAGGTGTGCTGGACCAGCACGGGCCGCGCGTAGCGGATGGCGTTGACCACCCGTATCCCCCTGGCCTCCGCCGCCTTCAGGTCAATGTTGTTCACCCCCGTCGCGGTCACCACAATCACCCGCAGCCGTGGCGCGGCCGCGAAGTGCTCATCCGAAAGCACGACCTTGTTGGTGATCACAGCCTCGGCATCCCGGATCCGTTCCGCCACCTGCTCCGGCGCGGTGGTTCCATGGAGCGTCAGGTCTGCCGCGGCGTGCATGGGCGCCAGATCCACATCCGAGCCAAGGGTTTCGGCATCCAGAAATACAGCTTTCACGGTGATGACTCCTACGGGCATTGTGGTTACGGCGCCCCATTCTCCCCGAGGGCCCTGCTTCAGGCAATCGGTTGGCCCCGATGACCCGGGATGACGGCGTGCTGGCCATACCCGCCCGTCGCCACCTCTGGACAATGAGTCAGTGGTCCAGACGCCAGTGGCTGGTCCGTGGCTCCACCAACCAACAGGAACCGACAATAAGGACAAAGGCCATGCTCTCACGCAGAGAGACCCTGAAGGGGCTGGCCACGGCGCCCCTGGTGACGCCACTGGCCGGCCCCGGCCCCTCGGCTGCCAGCGCAAAGCCAGCGCCGGAAGCAGACGCCACCTGGCGCAACTGGTCCGGTCTGCAGAGCGCCCGGCCGGAACGCTTTGAGCGCCCACGCAACACGCAAGCGCTTGCCGATCTGATCCACACCACTTCCGGAACCCTGCGCCCGGTGGGCGCAAGCCACTCCTTTACCCCCTTGATGGGGACAGACGGGACCATGGTGGCCATGGACCACTTCCAGGGACTGATCGATCACGACCCGGACCAGCAGCTGGCCACTCTCGGCGGCGGCACCCGTCTCAACCCCGCCGCCAACCTGCTCAATACGGTCGGCCAGGCTTTTCCCAACATGCCGGATATCGGGCAGCAGACCCTGGCCGGAGCCCTGGCTACCGCCACCCACGGCACAGGCGCAACACTGGGGTGCATGAACGCCTACACCGAGAGCTTTGAGCTGGTCACCGCCAATGGTGACCGGCTGCGCTGCAGCCCGCAACAGAACGCGGATCTGTTCCACGCGGCCTCCGTGGGCCTGGGCGCTTTCGGGTTCCTGACCCAGGTCACCCTGCGCAACCAGCCCAGCTACCGGTTGGCGAGAAAGCTCGAATGGCGGTCCATCCAGGATATCCTCAGCCACGTTGAGACGCTCGCAGAGCAACACCGGAACCTGGAATTCTTCTATGTCCCCTTCACCGGAATGGGGATGGTGGACCGCCAGGACATCACCGACGATCCCATTGGAGGCAGTGCCGGCGAGGACCAGAACGAAGGACTGGAAACCCTGCGCAGTGTGCGGGACTGGCTCTCCTGGAGCAGCTGGCTGCGCGAGCGGGTGGTGGGGCTCTATCTCAGCACACAGCCCACGGAAACCTCGGTGGCGCCCGCCGCGGAAAGCTACACCCATGTGCGCAAGGTGCTGTTCAACGAAATGGAATACCTCCTCCCCCGCGACGTCGGCCTGAAAGCGTTCGAGGAAGCCCGCCAGCGACTGGAACGGGACTTTCCCGAGGTTTTCTTCCCCATGGAAGTCCGCTTTGTGAAAGGCGACGACCTGTGGCTGAGCCCCTTCTACCAGCAGGACAGCATCGCCATCGCGGTTCACAGGGAGGCGAACGCCGACCACAGGCCCCTGTTCCAGGCGGTGGAACCCATCCTCCGCAAACACGGTGGCCGCCCCCACTGGGGCAAGCTGCATAACCTAGGCCCGACGGACCTCGAGGCCCTCTATCCCCGCTGGCAGGAGGCCATGGCCATCCGGCGTGAACTGGACCCGGCTGGCCGCCTCCTGAATCCCTACCTGCAGCGCCTTCTGGGCGTGGAGCCAAACGTATGAGCCGGCGCCGGTTCCTGGCTGCCACACTCGGCCTCGCCGCTGTCGGGGTGGCCGGTCGCATGGGCTGGCAGCAATTGGCGGAGGACGCGGAGCGTCACCCGCCCTACTTCCGGGCCCTGGCGGATGCGCTGGCCGATGCCAACACACACCTGCCCCGGCTCGTCGTGGATTGGCCCCGGGCCCAGAACAACCTGCTGAAACTGCTCGCGGCGATCCAACCGGACTACCACTACCGCATCGTGGTCAAATCCCTGCCCTGCCTACCTCTGATTGACCGGATCATGGAGCAGGCTTCCACCCGCCGGTTGATGGTGTTCAACGAGCCTTCTGTCCGGGTACTGGCCAATGAACGACCAACGGCTGACCTGCTGCTGGGCAAACCGCTGCCGGCTGCCGCGGCCCATTATTTCTACCAGCACCGCAACCCGGAGTCCGGTTTCAACCCTGCCCAACAACTGCAATGGCTGGTGGACAGCCCGCAACGGCTGGACGACTACCGCCAGCTGGCGGAATCGCTGAACGAGCCCCTGCGGATCAACCTGGAAATCAACATTGGACTGAACCGGGGCGGACTGGCATCCCCATCGGAACTGGACGCAGTCCTGGCCGTGATCCAGGATCACCCGCTGCTGACATTCAGTGGCTTCATGGGCTACGAAGCCCATATCGTGAAGGCACCGGGACCGGCATCCTGCCATTTCGAGCGCGCCATGAGCCGCTACCAGGCCTTCGTGGAACGCGCTGAGACCCTGCTGGGAAAGTCCATCCGCAACCTGACCCTCAACACCGGCGGCAGCACCACTGCCAGCCTCTACCGGGACGCGGACGTGGCACCCAACGAAATCGCAGCCGGCTCAGCCGTGCTCCAGCCGGCCGGTTTTGACCTTCACACCCTGGCCGATCAGCAACCCGCTGTTTTCATCACCACGCCGGTACTCAAGCGCGCCGAGGGACTGGCACTGCCTGGTGCGCCGGGCGCGGGCACCCTGCTCGGTCTCTGGGACCGACGCTACGAGACCACCTTTTTCATAGACCGGGGCAACTGGAAGGCGGAGCCCGTGTCACCGCCGGGCCTGCGCTTCAACCCACTCTACGGTCGCTCCAGCAACCAGGAAATGCTGAACGGACCTGACAGTCTGGCACTCACCCCTGGTGATACCGTTTTCCTGCGGCCCATTCAAAGCGAACGGCTCCTGGAGCAGTTTGGTCCCTTGCTGATGTTCAACGGGCAACGCATCACCAGCGAGTGGCCGGTTTTCGCCACTCACCCGAGCTGAGTTCCGGAAAGCGGCAGCCCCCCAATAAAATTGCCCCCAAATGTGCAACGGTCGTCAATTATGGACTTCAGGCGAACAGCGGCTTTGACCGGCTCACGCGGCATGGCATGATTCGACCAACAGAAAACACGATCCACTGATCCGGGGACCATGCCAATGAAGCGCACTCTTGCTCTGGGCCTGATGCTGGCAATTGCTCACCCACTGGCCATGGCAGGCCCCCAAAGGCCCGTGACCCAGGGGACCACCTATCTGGGGGCCCAATACTCACGACTGACCTTCTCGTCGGACCAGCTCGTTACCTCGGCCACCCCTTCCATGGTGATGGTCAGGGGCGGCGCCTTCCTGCTCAACAACATTGCGCTCGAGGCGCGATACGGAACAGGCGTTGAAAGCGACAAAGCCATGGCCAAGGACAGCAACGTGGTCCAGGCCGAGGTGAGCCATTTCGGCAGTGTCTATCTCACCGGCCATGTGCCACTGGGACACCGCTCGTCGTTCTATATCTTTGGCGGATTCAGTGAGTTCAAGGCCCGCTTCGAGCGCCCAGGCCGGCAACTGAATAAAACCGAGTTCTCGGGGTCCTACGGTGCCGGCTACCAGATCAATCTCAGCCGGCAGGTGGGACTCAACCTTGAGTACAACCGCTTCATGGAAAAAAGCGGTCACCGCCTGAACGGCTTCACCCTTGGTACACAGCTCTATTTCTAAGCGCCTGAACGCCCTCAGGACTTCAGGCGGTAACCGGTCCTGAAGATCCACCAGACCAGCGTGAGACATAACAGCATGAACAGGAAGGTCATGCCCAGGCTGATCATCAACGGCACATCCGAGACCTCATAGAAGCTCCACCGGAAGCCGCTCACCAGGTACACCACTGGATTGAACAGCGACACGGTCTGCCAGAATTCCGGCAGTACATCGATGGAGTAGAAGGTGCCTCCCAGGAACGTCAGCGGGATCACCAGCAGCAGGGGCACAATCTGCAGCTGTTCGAAATCCTCGGCCCAGATCCCAACAATGAAACCAAAGAGACTGAACGTGAACGCCGTCAGCACCAGGAAACTGAGCATCAGAAACGGATGCTGTATCGGCACCTCCACGAACAGCTGGGCGGTGAACAGGATGATCAGCCCCAGCACCAGTGATTTGGTGGCGGCCGCGCCCACATACCCGATCACCACCTCCAGGTAGGACACTGGCGCTGACAGCACCTCATAGATCGTGCCCGTAAAGCGCGGGAAGAATATACCGAAAGAGGCATTGGTCACGCTCTGGGTCAGCAGCATCAGCATGATCAGCCCGGGCACGATGAAGGCGCCATAGGCGACGCCGTCAACCTGCTCCACCCTGGAGCCGATGGCCGCTCCAAAGACCACAAAGTACAGCGAGGTGGTCACGATGGGCGAAATGACCGATTGCAGCCAGGTACGCAGGGCCCGGGCCAGTTCAAAACGATAGATGGCATACATGCCACGCAGGTTCATGAGCCGTTCACCAGGTTCAGGAAAATGTCCTCCAGCGAACTCTGGGTGGTCTGCAGGTCCGTGAACCGGATCCCCGCTTCCCCCAGGGCCTGGAGAAGATCGTCGATGCCGGTATGGGCCGACTGGGTTTCATAGGTGTAGACAAGCCCGCAACCATCTTCCGTCAGCCGCAGACCATAAGGCGCCAGCGCAGGGGGAACCGCCTCCAGCGGCTCACGCAACTGCAGCGTCAGCTGTTTGCTTCCCAGCTTGCGCATCAGCTGCTCCTTGTCCTCAACCAGCACGATTTCGCCCTGATTGATGACGCCAATGCGATCCGCCATCTCCTCGGCTTCCTCAATGTAGTGGGTGGTGAGGATAACGGTAACGCCGGTCTGGCGCAGGTAGTCCACGGTTTCCCACATCCCCTGGCGCAGCTCCACGTCCACACCGGCGGTGGGCTCATCAAGAAACAGAACCGACGGCTCGTGTGCGAGCGCCTTGGCAATCAGGAGCCGTCGTTTCATACCCCCGGAGAGCATGCGCAGCTCGCTGTGGCGCTTCTCCCACAGCGACAGGTCGCGCAGCACCCGCTCCAGATAGGCATCATCCCTGGGTTTGCCGAACAGCATCCTGCTGAAGCTCACCTTGGCCCAGACGGTTTCGAAGGCATCCCGGGTCAATTCCTGGGGCACCAGGCCGATACGGGAACGGGTCTGGCGGTAATGTTTCTGGGTATCGTAACCATCCACGGTGACAGAGCCGCCAGTACCGTTGACGATGCCGCAGATGATGCTGATCAGCGTGGTCTTGCCCGCGCCATTGGGTCCCAGTAGCGCGAAGATTTCCCCTTTATGGATGGCCAGGTTGATGTTGTTGAGCGCCTGGAATCCGTCCTTGTAGGTCTTGTCGAGATTCTCGATGGAGAGGATGGAGGTCACACATCACCTCAATTGCTGACAGCTTAACAAGGGTACCATACCTCTGGTGACGCTGGCCCTTCATTCAGGTCCATGACCATTGGTCGGCGCTGCCCAGCGGGGATCCGCTGTAAACACGACGTCCAGAACCAGTGGTTGAACAAGGCGACGTAACCGTTCGTTCAGATGGGCTCGGATCCGATCCTGCTGCTCCAGGGCTGCATTGCCACTGTCGAGGGGCAGGACCACGTGCACCAACAGGTAGAGGGTCCGGCCCGGACGCACCATCCGCAGCGAGAACTCCTCGGCGCCCCATTGCGCAGCCACTGCCGCCACCTCGTCATGCACGGGCTGGCGCACATGCTTCGGCGGTGCCCGGTTGAGCAGTTCCTTGATGGCGTCCGACGCCATGCGGAACGGGGTGCTGAGACAAAACAGAACCACCACGGCTGCCACCATCAACGGATCCACGTAGGGCGTCAGGCCGGCTAGACCCAGGGTATCCGCCAGCGGGATAAGGCAGAACGCCAGAAGGACTGACGCGGAGATGACCGTGTTGATCCACCAGTTGGCGAAATCCGCCTCCACCAGAGGACTGGTGCTGTGATGGCGCGCGTTGCGCAACAACACAAAGGTAGCAAGGCTGCTGGTGGTGGCAATCACCGAATACACAATGGCGAGACCGGCCACAATCTCGCGCCCCCCGGATAGGAGCACCAGCACGGAATCCCCCAGGGCAAGCAGCGAGATTCCCAATATCAGGAGCCCTTTTGCGGCGTTGACGAGCGACTCGAAATAGGCGTGACCGAAAGGGTACTTTTCGTTGTCAGGCATGGCCAGGAGCCGTGCCACGCGAACACTGAGAAAGGCCATAACGCTGTAGATCAGGTTAAACAACCCATCAAGCAGGATCACCTGTGACCCCGTTATCAGGGAAAGGATCAGACCCGTCCCCCCAAGAAAGAGCGACATTCCGGCAGAAAGCTGCAACGCCCCCGTTTCCGTGCGCATGCGAAATCACCCCATCAACTGGTTACGACAATGCATTTTACCCGCCAGCAGACTAACTTGACCGGTATGAGGCGGAAAAAAACAGACAATCAGGCCAACACGATTCGCTACAGGCTTGAAGCCGATTTCCGCCTGTCGCTCATCATGATGTTCTGTATTCCAGCCGCCATCGCCATCGGCGGATTTGGCGCCTACCGGTTCCAGCAGGGTGACTGGCTGATGATGCTAGTGGATGCTGTGATGGTCACCGTCCTGCTCAGCATTTCCACCTTTGCCTGGTTGACGGGCAAAACCCTGACCGCCGGCATCATTCTGGTGGCCTGCACGGGACCCGGCGTGGTTAGCGTTGTGTATCTAACAGGCATTATGGGGCTTTTCTGGGCCTACGTGGATACAATTGCCACTTTCTTTCTGTCTCCCCCGCGGTATGCCATCTCCAAGACCCTGCTCATGATCATCGCCACTGTGGCCGGAGGACTGGCCCATGATCTGGGCCCGATGCCATTGATCGCCTATACTACCACGCTTTTCGTCATTTCGATCTTCGCCTTTTCCTTCGCTCGCCGCTCCAGGGCCCAGGCCCGCCAGCTGGCGGAACAGACCATTCGTGATCCATTGACTGGAACCGGTAACCGCCGCGCTCTGGAGGAAGAACTATCCATTGCCATTAGCCGGGTTCAACGCGGCGAGGCCGGCGCCGGCGTTCTCATGCTGGACCTGGACCACTTCAAATTGATCAATGACCGTTACGGTCACAGCAATGGCGATCACATCCTCAAACAGTTCGCGATGCTGGTGCGCACCCATTCACGACAAGGCGACCGCCTGTTCCGTTTCGGAGGCGAGGAGTTCGTGCTGCTGCTTGACAATGTGCGCGAGCAGAGCATGATCCTGGCGGCCCAGCATATCCAGCAGACCCTCCGGGACCAGCTCAGCCTCCATGGCCAAGCGGTTACATGCTCAGTGGGCGCCGCGCTTGCAGCCCCCGACGACGACTGGGAAAGCTGGCTCAACCGGGCCGACAACGCTGTCTATCAGGCCAAGGCCAGTGGGCGTGACACGCTCATCGTGGCACCTCTGCCGGCAGGAACGCATTAACCTCAGAGTCGGTGAGTTCCCGGTAATCCCCGCACGCCAGTGCCGGATCCAGGTCAATGGGGCCCACGCGCTCACGGTGCAGCTGGATTACCCGGTTACCCACCGCGCCCATCATGCGCTTGATCTGATGGTAACGGCCCTGGGTCAGGGTGAGCCGGATCTCAGCATCCCCAAGGCGTTCAATATCATGGGCCACAGCGGCGGTATCCTCGCCCCTGAGCATGATGCCCTCTTCCAGGCTGGCAAGGGTTTCATCGTCGATAGAGTCGGCCACCCAGACCCGGTACGTTTTGGGAAAGCCATGGCGGGGGGAGGTAATGCGGTGACTCCATTCGCCGTCAGTGGTCAGCAGCAACAGGCCGGTGGTGTCCTTGTCCAGCCGCCCGACCGGATGCAGACCACGACGCAGCTCAGGCTCAAGGAGATCCAGAACAGTGGGATCGTAATCATCCCTGGTGGCACTGACAACGCCAGCCGGCTTGTTCAGCATCAGATAGCGCTCCCCCGGGTCACGCTCAAGGTGATGGCCATCCAGATAGATCGTCTCTCCAACGCCAATTCGCGTCTGTGGTTTCAGTTGCCCTGTTTCGTGACCTTCAACCTCGATTCGCCCTGCCTTGATCAGCTGCTTGACCTCTTTGCGGGTAAACCCGGTCAGCCGTGCAACGAGAAAATCAAGCCTTCGACGCCGGCGTTTCTCAGACTCCGTCATGGCAATATCGCCCTTTTGGGTTGATGCATGATTGCTGGCGAGTAACCAGCGCCATTCTACATGAATGGCCCACTGCCGATGAGGGCACTCACAGCGTTTCACGAACAGTTGGCTAAGGGTTTTACGCTATTGTTCCCCCCTCCCGACGGGCTACACTCTCCCACCAAGGGCGCGTTGGGCGGCCGGTGTGAACTGACAGAAGGGGGAGCAGCACATGATTGTACGTGACATCAAGGACATCATTGGAACCGAGCGCGAGGTTGAGGGCCCGGGCTGGACCAGCCGCCGGATGCTGCTCAAGAAGGACGGCATGGGCTTCTCCTTCCACGAGACAATCATCCCCGCTGGTGCCGAGCTCCAGCTCTGGTACAAATACCATTTGGAAGCCGTGTACTGCGTAGCCGGCAATGGCAGTATCGAGGACCTGGGTACCGGGGAAACCCATCCGATCCACGATGGCGTTCTTTACGCGCTGAACAACAATGACCGCCACATCCTGCGGGGCGGCACTGAGGACATGCGCCTGATCTGTACCTTCAACCCACCCGTCACCGGGCGCGAAGTACACGATGAGGACGGCGCTTACCTTCCAGACGATTCCTGATCCAGATCGTCGCCCAGCATCCGTCACAGCCTCGGGTGCTGGGGATTTTAGACCACATTTGCCCGCAAAAACGCCGGACTTTTTGCAAATTTTCACAAAATGATCTTTAATCGGAGCGTTTCAACCACCGGCGAGGACTGCTCTGATCATGCCTGATGGGCAATACGAGGTTCCCAACAGCCTATCCGGCCTTCCATTTCCCTGGCGCCCCTTCCTTCCCATACTGCTGCTGATCGGCGTAATGGTGACAGCGACGTGTATCCACAGCACGGATCCCGCCTCGGCGCCAGCAAACCGTTACCGGCAAACGGCAAACATCCAGCATGCTGAACCGTTATTGCTCAGCTACCGGACGGGCTCCATCGCGGAGCTGCGCCAGGCGGGAGAGCTCCAATCCAAGGAGGAATGGCAGACAGTCGCGGCTTCCCACGCCGCCCTCGGGTACAGGAACCAACCCGTTACCTTCCGACTGAAACTGAGTAATCCCTCCAACAGCCCGCTTCAACAATGGGTATCCGTGCCCGCGCCCTACATTGACCGGATACGTGCAGCACGACTGAACACCACCGAAGGACCGCTTCTGCCCATGCGGACCCTGGGCAGTCTACGCCCCTTCTCAGCCCGGCTGATCCCACTGCCATCCTACCACTGGCCCATCACCATCCCTGCAAACCAGACCATCACCCTCTTCTTCGAGGTTTCGGATGTGGGCCCGACGGTTCTGCCCGTCTCCGTTCAGGGCGACGATGGGCTTGCTCACAGCAGCGTCACCCGGGCAACGGTCAACGGCATACTGCTTGGCCTGTCGCTTTTCCTTCTGGCCATCAACCTCTTCCTGACCCTGCGCTTCCGCACAGTCATGCTGGCGTGGCTGACTGTGCTCACGGTTTCCGTGATCCATATCCAACTGGTTCTCAACGGTTTCGGCATATGGTTGTTCTGGCGGGGGCTGCCGTCGCTGGATGCGGTCATCACCACGACCATGGTGACATCGCTCATCGCCTTCGCCCAGCATACACGCACGGCCCTGCAACCCCGCGGCCTTTTCAACCATCTGCTCAATGGGGTCTCGCTTGCTGGCGTC
The DNA here is from genome assembly GCF_056783195.1 of Salicola sp. AFF1. Lineage (NCBI taxonomy): Bacteria > Pseudomonadati > Pseudomonadota > Gammaproteobacteria > Oceanospirillales > Halomonadaceae > Salicola > Salicola sp. AFF1. Next base: position 87,283 of record NZ_JBXAYL010000011.1, on the reverse strand, counting down.
GGTCTTATACTGCTTGATTTCACAGGCGTTGCGGCACCCGTTCAGCTTCTCACCCTCGGACTCGGGGTTTTCGGCTGTGTGCTGTCTCTGGCCATCGCTGCCGCCTGCTTCCGCCAGTCGCTCTATGCCCGCTACTTCACACTGGCTGTACTGGTGATTACCGCTGGCGTCATTGCAAGTGCCCTCCGCACCGTTGGGGTGTTACCGGTCAACGTATTCACGGATGCCGCTTTCTCCCTGGGCACCATTTTTTCCGCGGTTGTGCTGGTGGGTGCCGCGGTCCATTTCTTCTGGCGGGAACAGCGACTGAGGCGCCTCGCGGCCAGTGGCAGGGCCAGGGAACAGGAGCGCCGGATTGCCGTACAGAGCCGACTCGAAAACAGCCTCCGGACGCATAAGGTGACAGGCAGGCCCAACCGCTCGGCCTTGGAGGCCTGCCTGGCCGAACGCACGGACCGGGCGCTCCAGATTGTGGTTCTGCGACTCAACCGGTTTCACGAAATCGGGCATGTTGTGGGACACCAGTTGGTTGAAGGCTTTGTCCGGGACTACCTCACGAGCGTTGAGAACCACCTGAGGACGGATGGACCAGCGAGCATCATCCCTGCCGACGGCGCCCTCGTAAGCTCCATCGATACAGTGCATGCCGCCTTCGTTATCGGCGAGGTCATCCACAGCGATGCCCCGTTCTGGCGACACCTGGCGGATTTCGTGACACACGACTCCCGCTACCAGGGCTACACCTTCAACTGGCAGTGTTCCATCGGCGTAGCCAGTTTCCCTTACCATGGGAGCAGTATTCAGGAAGTGCTTTCGGCAGCGGGCTACGCCAGCCTCCAGAAGCCCCCCATCAACTTCTACGACAATACGGTGGATGAGCACCAGAAACATCAACAATTGCTGATGCTGGACCTGGAAGATGCCTTTGCTTCGAACCAGATCCAGCTTGCCTATCAGCCCAAGGTCCACATCACTTCAGGCCGTATTGACTCCGTGGAAGCGCTGATCCGCTGGTATCACCCAAGATTCGACCTGATCCCGCCGGGGGACTGGGTACCTCTGGTTGAGGAACTCGGAAGCATTACCCGGGTGACCCGCTGGGTGCTTGACCGCGCTGCCACAGAACTTGACCCGGTACGAGACCACTACGGCGCTGGCATTCGGATAGCGGTCAACATCTCTTCGAGGGATCTGGCTTATCCGGACCTTGCGCAAGCCTTGGTCGGCATTGTCCAGCGCCGTAACCATAGCCCATCGGACTTCATCCTCGAAGTAACCGAAACCGGTGTCATCCGGGACATCGAGCATACAACACAGCAGCTGGTTGAGCTCAGACGGCGTGGTTTCAGCCTGGCCCTTGACGACTTTGGCACCGGAACCTCGTCGCTTTCCGCGCTGACCGAGTTCCCCCTGGACGAGGTCAAGATCGACCGGCACTTCCTGACACGGATTCTCAGGGATCCCGACCGGCAGAAGGTCTTCCGGGCAACGGTTGAACTGGCCCAGTCATTGAACCTGCGCACAGTAGTGGAGGGTGTTGAGGACGAGCAGACCGCGCAATGGCTCGGCCAGTTCACAGACCTCAAGGGGCAGGGGTATTGTTGGGGACTCCCGATGATGCTGGCCTCCAGCAGTGACCCAGTCCCGCAGTGACCCCTACGGCTGACCCTCTGCTCACGCGGCATCACGTCTGGAAAGGGCCCGCAACACCACCTGACACTGATTCTCCCCATAGGTTTTAAGGCACTGTGCGGCTCGTGCCGCATCCCTTTCGAGTACCGCTTCTATGGTCTCACGCATGCAGTCCACGGACTGCCTCAGTTCCGTGGTTTCTTCCTTCAGCGCCATAAAGGAGTAGCGCTGCAGAAGGGGGAGCAGATCCTCAATGGCATCGGTCAGATAGCGGTTGGTGGTCATCTTGAGGCCCTCCCTCGCCAGCTCAAAAGCCAGCTCATGCACACGCTCGCGCTCCTGCTGTTCTGCCTGCACCTCAAATTCACGGCTTATGGCCAGGAAGGGTTCAAGCTGGCCGGGCTGCCAATTGTAGGCCACATCACTGGCGAGACGACCCAGCAACAGGAAGAGGAAATCGTAGAGGTCGCGTACATCCGCCTCACTCACGTCACTCACACGAGCGCCACGGCGTGGCTGGATAACCACAAGGTGCCAGCTCTGCAGAAGCCGAAAGGCCTCGCGCAGGGAATTGGTGCTGACCTCCAGCTCAGCAGCCAGTTCAGACTCCGGCAGCCGTTCCTGGGGCTGGCGCCGACCCTGAATGATCTCCCGCGACAGGTGGTGGGCAATGCGTTCGCTGAGACTGGGCTGCTGCGGTAGCGCCATGCTGAGTGCCTCTTCCTGATGCTATTGCAGCCATTCTACAGCAAAACAGCCACCCTTACACTTGAGTTGTTTGACAATTAATGCGTTATGGCAATAACCTGAAATCGCAGTTTTAATCCCTCACAACAATGTAAGGAGTATGCCCCAATGCTTGCCCGAGTCCCTCCGGAAGTAATGGTGCGAATCAAGCGCTACGCCTACCTGCTGGTCCTGGTGGTCCCGGCCATTGCCGCCTGGGTAACATGGCGCCTGACACTCAGCGATAACGTCCTGTTCTGGGCCTGGTTCCCGGCCCTTTTCATTTTCGGGATCATCCCTGTTCTCGATTACGTGATTGGCAAGGACCCGGCCAACCCGGACGAAGCCACCGAGGTTCCGGATATGAGCAGGGACTGGTACTACCGCGTACTGACCCTGGTGTGCGTCCCCATTCACCTGGCTGTTCTCGGCTACGCCGGCTGGGCTTTTGCAACACTGGATATGGGACTGGCCGCCCAGATCGGCTGGGTCATCTCAATCGGGGTGGTGGGCGGCATCATGGCCATCAACATCGGCCATGAGCTGATCCACAAAGATACCAGGGTGGAAACCTGGACGGGGGGCCTGGCTCTTGCCAGCGTGACCTATGCCGGGTTCAAGGTGGAACACATCATGGGCCACCATGTGCACGTATCCACCCCGGAAGACGCTAGTTCCTCGCGCTACAATCAGGGCGTTTACGCGTTCCTGTTGCAGGCATTTCCACGCAACTTCCTCAACGCGTGGCGACTGGAGGCGAAAAAACTGCGGCGCAAGGGCAAAAACCCCTGGGGGCCAGCCAACGAGCTGGTCTGGTGGTACGCCATCTCGGCACTGTTCGCGATTGGATTCACCCTGGCCCTGGGCTGGGCGGGGCTGGTGTTCTTTGTCGCCCAGAGCTTTTTTGCCGCAACGACCCTGGAAGTCATCAACTACATCGAGCACTACGGACTGCACCGGCGGGTACAGCCCAATGGCCGCTTCGAACGGGTAACCCCGGCCCACAGCTGGAACAGCAACTACCTCCTGACCAACCTCTTCCTGTTCCACCTGAAGCGCCACTCGGATCACCACGCCTTCCCGCGCCGGCGCTATCAGGTGCTGCGTCACTACGATGAGAGCCCGCAGCTGCCCGGCGGCTATGCGGCCATGTTTGTCCTCGCACTGGTGCCACCGCTATGGAAGAAAGTGATGAACCCCCGGGTTGAAGCCTATTACGAGGGCGAGCTGGACCAGCTTTTCCGGGAGCAGCGCCCTTACAGCAAAGCCTGAACCGCTAGCACCACCAGGGAGACCCGCCAGGCCTCCACCGGTTGCCCCCATTGTAGAGCGGGCCAACCGGTGGTAGCTCGTAGCCTACAGCACCGACTCCCCAATTGGCCCTCAGTCGGAAGCGGCTTCCACACTCGTCGCGGCATTATGATCCCGAGCCAACATTATATAGAACCCGGGCAGCACAAAGAGTGTGAAGAACGTCCCCAGACCCAGGCCGGTGGCTACGGTCAGGCCAATCGCGAACCGGCTGACGGCACCGGGGCCTGCAGCCAGAAGCAATGGCACCATGGCCACGATCAATGCCAGTGAGGTCATGACGATTGGGCGCAGACGGATTGCGGAAGCCTCGATAGCAGCCTCGCGCACGCTCAGACCACGATCTTTCTGCAGCAGATTCGCGAACTCCACGATCAGGATGCCGTTTTTGGCCACCACCCCGATCAGCGTGATCAGTCCCACCTGCGTGTAGATGTTCATGGACGCCGCGCCGAGCACGATGAAGATCATGGCACCGGCCACGGAAAGCGGCACCGAAACCAGGATAATGAACGGATCACGCCAGCTCTCGAACTGGGCGGCCAGGACAAGATAGATCACCAGCAGGGACAGGAAGAACGTGATGATAAAGGCGTTGCCCTGCTGAGCAAGCTGGCGGGACTTACCCTTATAGTCAGTACCGAAGCCCTTGGGCAGCGTCTCTTCGGCCAATCCCTCCATGTAGCTCATGGCAGTCCCCATGGCAACACCCGGCATGGGAACCCCTTGAAGGGTTACCGAATTGCGCTGGTTGAACTGCGTCCGGCTGGATGGCTCCACCCGCTGCTCAAAATCCACCAGCTGGTCCAGGGAGACCAGTTCGCCGGAGGCAGCCCGGACGTAATAGTCCCTGAGCTTTTCCTGATTGCTGCGGAAGGGCCGGGAAACCTGGGGAATCACATCATAGGCGCGCCCTTCCATATTGAACCGGTTCACGAACCCCTCACCCAACATAGTAGACAGCGTCTGGCCCACGTCCGCCATGGACAATCCCAGATCCGCGACCCGCTCTCGGTCCACCTTGATGCCGGTCACCGGGCGGTTATAGTCAATGCTTTTCTCCAGGTAGATGAAGTTGCCGCTTTGTTTGGCCTTCTGGAGCATCTCCTCGGCAACCTCATTGAGTTGGGCAAAATCGTTGCCGGTATTCACAACGAATTGAAACGGAAGCCCGCCGCCGGACCCCGGCAACGATGGGGGCGAAAAGGCGGCAACCCGCAGCCCCGTTACCCGGTCCATCTCCTTCTCGAGCATGGGCTTGACCTCGAACTGGGAGATGGAACGCTCCGTGTGCGGCTTGAGCTTGAAGCCACCAAAAATCTCATTGGGCGCCGTCGCGCCCAGCAGCATGAAGGACTCCTGGTAGCCGGGAAGCGTTTCAAAGCGCTCCTGCATCTCGGCGCCGTAACGCTCAAGGTAGTCGAGGTTGGCGTTCTGGGGCGCGGTGCCCTGGTAGAAAATCATCCCCTGATCCTCGTCCGGCGCCAGCTCGCTCTGGCTGAAGCTCACCATGAAATAGATGGCCACCAGTATCGCCACCCCGAAAAACGCGATCACCGAGAGGCTTTGGACCGCACTGGTCAATGCCCGGCGGTAGGTGTCCGCCAGCTTCCCGAACAACGATTCCGCCTTCTGTTCGAAGCGCCCGGACTGACCAGCAGGCTTAAGCACATTGGCGGAAAGTACCGGTGACAGCGTGAGGGCCACTACCCCCGAGATGACCACCGTCGCAGCCAGGGTAAACGCAAACTCCGTAAACAGGGCGCCCGCGAGACCGCCCATAAAACCTATGGGCGCGAACACGGCTACCAGCGTGGTGGTCATGGCAATGATGGGCACCGCCATTTCCCGCGCGCCATTGATCGCTGCGTCAAAGCGTCTCTCGCCACGTTCTACATGACGGTGGACGTTCTCCACCATGATGATGGCGTCATCCACAACCAACCCGATCGCCAGGACCATTGCCAGCAGGGTCAGCAGGTTCACGGAGAAGCCCATCACCAGCATCAGGGTCGCCCCCCCGACCAAAGACAGCGGAACAGCCACGGAAGGCACGACCGCGGCCCGGAAACTGCCAAGACACAGGAAGATAACCGCCAACACAATGACCAGGGCTTCCACCAGAGTCCGGATGACCTCATTAATGGAATCATCGATGTATTCGGACGCATCATAGGGAAGGTCAACCTTCAGGCCCGCTGGCAGCTGGGACTCAATCCCTGGCAGCTCATTGCGCACCCGTTCGGCCACATCGAGCGGGTTCGCCCCCGGCGCCAACTCGATAGCCAGATAGGTGGCGGGGCTGCCCGCGTAGTAGGAAATCTGGTCGTTATTCGCCGCGCCCAGTTCCACATCCGCGATGTCCTCAAGGCGGATGAGACTGCCATCCACCTCCCGGACCACTAGGTTGCGGAACTGCTCCGGATCCGCAATATCGGTATCAGCGTCCAGGCCCACACGGATCAGGTCGCTCTCGATGGAACCAACCGCTGCCTGGTAATTGTTGGAGCGCAGGACCTCGGCGACCTCGCGTGGCGTTATGTCCACGCTGGCGAGTCGGGTCGAATCAAGCCAGACGCGCATGGCGAACGTGCGCCCCAGAAGATCCGCCTTACCCACGCCGCTGAGCGCCTGGAGTTGGGGCTGAACCACCCGGGTCAGGTAGTCGGTGATCTGGGAGACAGGCAGGGTCTCACTGTGGAACGCAATGTACATCAGCGCCGTGGAATCCCCGGTTTCCGACTGGATCACCGGATCCCGGGAGGCTTCCGGCAACTCATTGCGTTTGCTGGCCACCTTCGCCTGGATTTCGGAAAGCGCATCATTGGCATCGTAATTCAGCTCCATCTTCGCCTGGATTGTGGAGCTGCCCTGGCGGCTGGTTGCCGTCAGGTAATCAATGCCCTCCGCCTCGGCGATGGCCTGCTGCAAGGGAGTGGTCACAAATCCCTGGACCAGCTGGGAGCTTGCCCCGGGGTACGCCGTGGTCACGGTGACCGTCGTACTCTCCAGTTCCGGATACTGCCGGATTTCCATTTCCATGGCCGAGCGCACGCCCAGCAGCATGATGAGGAGGCTGACCACCGTGGCCAGAACCGGCCGGTGGACAAAAATATCGGTGAATCGCATCAGCCGTCTCCCTGCTCCGCGCTGCCGTCGCTGGCTTCAACAGTGGCACCAGGCCGGTCATCCTCATCCGCTACCTCAACACGCTGCCCCTCGCTCAAACGCAGCAGCCCGGCGGCAACAATGCGCTCACCGGCGTTCAGGCCGGACTTAACCTCAACAACGCCATCGCGAGCCTTACCGGTCTCGATACTGCGGCGCTCCGTGACCAGCTCCCCGTCGTCATTGTCAGTCAGCACATAGACAAAGTCCCCATAGGTGTTGAAGGAAACCGCTGTGCGCGGGACCACGACCACCTCACGCGACTTGGGTTCCAGCGTGCGAACATCGGCAAACATTCCCGGGCGCAGTGCGCCATCCTCGTTGGCCAGGGTCGCACGAACCCGGACAGAGCGGTTTTTGGAACTGACGGAGCTGTTGATCGCACTGATCTCACCCTCGAACAAGCGATCCGGATAAGCGGCTACGGAAACCGTTACTTTGTCCCCCACGTCAACACCGCTCAGATGCTTCTCAGCAATGGTGTATTCGGCATAGATGGGGTCCACCATGTTGATCTCGACCGCAGGGGTCCCCGTGGGCATGTACTCGCCCTGGTCAACCAGCCTGAGACCGGTCTTGCCATCAAAGGGCGCCCGAAGGATCTTCTTGCGCAGCTGCGCTTCCTGCTCCCGAACCCGGGCCTTGGCCGCATCATAGGACGCCTTGGCTTCATCAAACTCGGACTGGGAAACCGCATCCCGCTCAATCAGGTTGGCGATACGCTCGAACGACTGGCGTGCGCTCTCGGCTTCAGCCCGGCGGGTTTCCAGCGCCGCGCGATCGGACTCGACATCCAGCTTCACCAGGACATCGCCTTTTTCCACCATATCCCCGGATTCAAAATGGATGCTCTCCACCACCCCGGGAAGCTCATTCGCCACCTTGATTCCGTTAACGGCTCGGATGCTGCCCACTGACTGCAATGAGGGCACCCATTCACGTGTTTCGGACTCGGTCGCCTCAATCACCGCCGGTGGCTGTTCCTTGTTGAGATACTGCTGCATCATCCGGTATTCGAAGGCTTTGTAGCCAAATATGCCTCCGAAGACGATCACCAATCCGATGGTGACCACGAGGAAACGGCTTTTTGTAGACATAACGTCCATCCTGAATCGTTAGTGAAGGGGGAGCACAGCGCCCACAAGAAGGGTACACAGTTTACTCTTCCGTTACAGATACGTCATGCTCACCTGGGTGTGACCATCTGGTCCCAGGGAAGCTGTTGAATGCCAAACGTATGCCGTATCTTCCGGCAGTTGAGTACGGCATTGGCTGGCTCGAGTCTCATCCATAAGGCCTCTTCATCAACCAGGTGAGGGCGTTGATCCTCGGGGAGCTGTTCCAGCAGGGCCCACCCCAGGTCATGCAGAGAGGTTGCATCGCTGCCGGCATACTGGTACGTCCCCCAGGCCTCCGCGCCACAGCCCAACTGCTGGACCATCGCGGTCATGACGCGGGCACAGTCGGGCCAGGATGTGGCTTGTCCCTGGTAGCGGCTGCTCAGATAGAGTGGCTCCTCCGGGTTGTGCTGGTGGACCCGCGCCATGATGCGTTCCAGTGACCATCCGATGCGCAGGATCAGGTGCCTTGGCAACCGGCTCCGCAGACCCTGCTCACAGTCCCACTGGCACTGGCCAAGAACGGACAGGGGGTTACCGGGATTACTGGCGATATACGGCTGCTGCTTACGACCGTCAAAGACCTGGCAGCTGGAAAGGCTCATCATGGCAATCGCGTGGAAGGCAGCCCGTTCCGCCAGTGCCATGGGTAAGTCATACAACCGGTGACGGGTCTCGCCCGGCACCTGTTCGGCCTGCTCGGGATCAGCACAGGTAATGGCATTGATGACCAGGTCAAAACAGGGCTCTACCCAGGATTGAAGCTGATCCAGCGCCATATCCGAGGGCCGGCTCAACAGCAGCGGCGTGGGCTTGAGTCCGGCCGCGTCCAGACGTGACAGCAGGGCCTCACCGAGCTCACCCGGTTCGTAAACCACGAGTATCTTCAAAACAGGATCACTTGAAAGTCAGAATTGTCACGGGTTGCACGACAGGACAGCATAACCGCCATTTCAGCCAATGCCCAAGGTTCATGTAATCCGTGTAATGGCGAACACACAAAACATTTGTACACAAAAGGAACGCGACTGATGCCAAAAGACCAACACCACCTGGCTGCCCCTCTGCCCGACACCCAATACCAGCGGGCCCACCAGCTGATCCATGACATCCGGAGCCAGGGCGTCACTAAAGAGCGGCGTGATGATCTCTACAACCTGATCATGGAGCTGACGGAAACCGGAACCGACTTCTTTTTTCTGGAACCGTTGCGGCGCATGGGCGCCAGCGCCATGCTCCAGAAAATGGCCAAAATGGGCATCAGCAGCATGCTCAAGGGGACCCGCATGGTCATCCACAATGTGCTCAAAAAAGCAGACGACGACCACATTGAAGGCATTCTGGTGTTTCTGGAGGAGGTTCTGTTTGAGCCTGAAGGCAGCACCTGATCAACAGCCCGCGTTCTCAGGGAGCCTTGGCACCCGCGGAGCCACGCCGGTCAGAAGTTCGTAGCTGATGGTGCCGGCCATGCCGGCCACCTCGTCCACGCCCACCTGGCTGCCCCAGAGCTCCACCGGCATCCCCGGCACCGCCCCGGGGCAAGGCGCCAGGTCCACGGCAATCATGTCCATGGAAACCCTTCCAATCAGCTGGCAGCGTTGCCCACTGACCGCCACCGGGGTACCGCTGGGGGCGTGCCTGGGGTACCCATCGCCGTACCCGATCTCCACGATCCCCATCCGGCGGGGTACGTCCGCAACCCAGGTAGCGCCATACCCCACCGGTTCACCGGCCTCCAGTTCGCGCACGGCGATGAGCCGCGACTCCAGCGTCATCACCGGCTCCAGGCCCAGTTCCGGGCCTGAGGCACCAATCAAGGGGGTGCCTCCATAAAGCATGATCCCGGGCCGCGTCACATCGCAATCCGGTTGCGGACTGTGAAAGTGCGCCGCGGAATTGGCCAGGCTGGCTTGAAGGTCCGGGTGGTCCTGGCAGAGGCGCTGCAGGCACGCCCGCTGGCGCCCAGTCATGGGGTCGGAGAGGTCGTCGGCACAAGCGTAATGGGAAAGCAGGCCTACCACGCGCACGCTGGCTTCCGCCTCCAGACACTGTCGGAACGCGGCCACATCGGAGGGAGCCACCCCCAGCCGATTCATACCGGTATTGCATTTGATCCAGACCCGAGCCGGCTGGCTGAGGCCACTGATACCTTCGAGCTGGTGACGACTGTGCAGCACCGGCTCCAGATCCAGCGCCGCCACCATCGGCCAGTCCGCAGGCTCATGCACCCCTTCGAGCAACACAATGGTGGCGGCAACACCGGCATCACGCAGGCGTTGCGCTTCACCGATAGTGGCAACGGCGAGCCGATCCGTTTCCCGGGCCAGCACCTGCCCCACCATCTCCAATCCATGGCCGTATCCATCCGCCTTGATCACGGCCATGGAAACCGATCCGTAGGCCCGCTGCCGGGCCCGACCAAAATTACGCCTGAGCGCGTCCAGATCGATACGGGCCCGGGTGTGGCGCGGCATTAATAATCGCCTCCGTAATCCCCGTAAGCCAGATCCTCAAACTTGGTATACTGACCGAGAAACGCCAACCGGACTGTGCCAACCGGGCCATTACGTTGCTTGCCGATGATAATTTCAGCAATGCCCTTATCGGTACTGTCTTCGTTGTAGACCTCATCGCGATAGATAAAGGTGATCACGTCCGCATCCTGCTCAATCGCACCCGACTCACGCAGGTCCGAGTTCACCGGCCGCTTGTTGGGCCGCTGTTCGAGACTCCGGTTGAGCTGGGAAAGGGCAATGACGGGGCAGTTGAGCTCCTTTGCCAGGCCTTTGAGCGCCCGGGATATCTCGGAAATCTCGGCAGTCCGGCCCTCATTATTGCCGGGCGCCCGCATCAGCTGCAGGTAGTCCACCATGATCATACCCAGCTCGGTGCCCTGGCTGTCGAGCTCCCGGGCGATACGCCGGGCCCGGGAACGCATCTCGGTAGGACTCAAAGCGGGGGTATCGTCAATGTAGAGCGGCTTATCCTTCAGCAGACTGATCGCGGAGGTCAGCCGCGGCCAGTCGTCCTGCTCAAGGGTTCCGTTGCGGATCCGGCTCTGGTCGATACGCCCGATGGATGACAGCATTCGCATCACGATGGCATCCGCCGGCATTTCCATACTGAACACCAGCGTCCCTTTCTCGGTGGCCATCAGCATGTTCTCAACCAGGTTCATGGCAAAGGCGGTCTTCCCCATCGACGGGCGTGCCGCAACGATAACCAGATCCGAAGGCTGCCAGCCCGAGGTGATGTCGTCGAGATCCTTGAAGCCCGAGGTCAGCCCGGTCAGGCCACCCTCGGTCTCGAACAGCGACTCGATCCGCTCCAGGGTCTCGCGGAGGATGGGGTTAATCTCTCGGGGGCCACCGCTTTGCTGGACCTGGTGTTCCGCAATCTGGAACACCTGGCTTTCCGCAGCATCCAGGATCTCAGCGCTGGATCGACCCTGGGGATTGAAGGCGGAATCCGCAATGTGCCCGGAAACCTCTATGAGCTGCCGGAGAACGGACCGTTCCTTAACGATCTCGGCATAACTACGGAGGTTGGCCGCCCCCGGTGTCTGCTCAACCAGCTGGCCCAGGTACTCCAGCCCGCCACAGGCGTCGAGGTCTCCGGCCTGCTCAAGCCATTCGCCCACGGTGACCATGTCGAGCGGCTTATCATTAGCGATCAGCCGCTCGCTGGCGTGGAAGATCAGACGGTGCTCGGAGCGGTAGAAATCCCCGGCAGTAATGAGTCCATCGACAAGTTCCCAGCCCGCATTATCGAGCATCAGGCCGCCCAAAACGGCCTGTTCCGCCTCGATCGAATGCGGGGGTACCTTGACGCGGCTGGTGCGCGCGTCAGCTTCGGGTTCCTGCGCCATCAGCCGGGTACTCCCCTGCTCCGGACCGGGTTCAGCCCTTAACGACGTTAAGCTGGATCGTCGCCTGCACGTCGGTGTGCAGCTGCAGGGTGATCTCGTACTCACCAGTCATGCGCAGAGGGCCTTCCGGCAACAGCACTTCATTCTTCTCAACGTCCGTACCATTGGCGGATACCGCTTCCGCGACATCACGGCCACTGATGGAGCCAAAGAGCTTACCTTCCTCACCGGCCTTGGCCTGGACGGTGACGGTGCTGCCATCAAGCTTCTCGGCCCGTGCCTGAGCCGCCTTCAGGCGTTCAGCAGCTGCTTTCTCAAGCTCTGCACGGCGCTCTTCGAAAGCCTTGATGTTCTCCTTGGTGGCGGGTACCGCCTTGCCATAGGGAACCAGATAATTACGTCCAAAGCCGGGCTTGACCTTCACCTGGTCACCCAGATCCCCGAGCTTGTGGATTTTTTCCAACAGAATAACGTTCATCCCAATAACCTCTGTCTAAAGTCGCTGTCTGATATCAAGCCAGCTGTCGATGACGGCCACGAGGACCAGCACCAGCAACAGCCATGGAACCAGCACTACAAGGCCTATGTAAAAGCCCACAATCCAACCTGTGCCGAGTCCGCGCTTTACCACGGCACCGTGCACAAGCGCCAAGCCGGCGAGCACCAGCGGCAGCCCCAGGACCAGCAAGAGCAGAGTCCCATTTAACCCCAGGAACTCGCCTGCCGCCATCAGCACCAGAATCCCGGTAACTGTCGGCACCGAAAGCCGGAATTCATGGAACTCCCGCTGCAGACCGCCCGGATTGAAAAGCCGGGCCTGCCAACCCCTGGCGAGCAGGGTGGCAACTAGGGCCAGCGTATAGTTGAAAACCCCGACCACCGCCACCATTACGGTGCGGATCACGGTTTCCAGGTCCACGTCCTCTGGCAGTTCCTGCGTCATGTTGGCGAGCCTGTCGCCATAACCCTGCTGGGCCGCTGTGACCAAATGGTCAAAAAGTGCTGGCGCCACCGCTGGAAGTGCCTGGCCGATGCCAATCGCCAGTGCTGCCCCGACCATCAGGGCCTTTTCCCAGGACACAGTGGACTGCAGCACCGTGCACATGGCGAATGTAATCAACAGCACCACCAACGGTGCCGGATCCATCCCAACCCAGAACCAGGCCAAGGCCGGCAACAGGGCCCAAAGTCCAATCATGAGCCCTTGGCGCGGCCCCAGCCTCAGCGTTACCAGGCCAACCGCCGCAGCACCCAGCCAGAACAGGAACGGCAGCACCATGGCACCGACCGCGACAGCGGCCGCCTGCCCCGGCCCTCGCAGTATAAACCCAGCCAGGCGCTGCATCAGCTGATGCCCGACCGACCGTTACTGGTCGTGGCTGTCGGTGTAGGGCAGCAGAGCCAGGTAACGAGCACGCTTAACAGCTGTTGCCAGCTGACGCTGATAGCGGGCACGCGTACCGGTGATCCGGCTGGGTACGATCTTTCCGGTTTCCGTGATGTAGCTGCGCAGTGTCTCGAGATCCTTGTAATCGATCTCCTTGACCCCTTCCGCAGTAAAACGGCAGAACTTACGACGTCTGAAAAAACGAGCCATGAATCGGTATCCTCAGTTCACTGATGCGTGTTACTCGGCGCTTTCGCCGGTTTCCTCGGTATTGGCGGCAGCGTCGCCCTCTTCCTTCTCACCCGAATCGTCAGAAGTGGTCTGGCGGCGCGGCTTGTCGTCACCCCGCTCTTCGCGGTTCTCGGCCGCCTTCATGGGCGAGGGTTCGGTCACCGCCTCATCCTTGCGCACGATCAGATCGCGGATGACCGCGTCATTGAACCGGAAGTTGTGCTGCAGCTCACCCAGCGCCTCCTGGGTGCATTCGATGTTCATGAGGATGTAGTGGGCCTTATGGATCTTCTTGATCGGATAGGCCAGCTGGCGCCGTCCCCAGTCCTCAACCCGGTGGACCGTACCGCCATCGTCGGTCACGAGCTTGGAATAGCGCTCGATCATGGCGGGTACCTGTTCGCTCTGGTCAGGATGAACCAGTGTCACGATTTCGTAATGACGCATTGTCGCTCCTTACGGTTTGAGCAGCCTCCGGTCCGTTGCCGGAAGCAAGGAGTGGTGTTGACCCCGAAAAACGGGATCGCACATTTTAGGCGCCGCGTGCGCTGGATGCAATCGTACGCTGACGGCGGGCTTCAAAAAGGCAAACGCCCGTGGCGACGGACACGTTCAGGGAGCTGACCAGCCCAGCCATCGGCAGATGGCCCAGCTGGTCGCAGTGTTCCCGGGTCAGGCGCCGCATGCCCTTGCCCTCGGCGCCCATCACCAAGGCCAGGGGGCCGGTCAGCGCCAGGTCATGGATGCCCGTTTCAGCGGCATCCGAGGTGCCAGTAAACCAGATGCCCAGATCCTGGCACCGACGCATAAAGCGCGCCAGGTTGGTCGCCCGCACAAGGGGGATGGACTCCGCGGCGCCGCTGGCCACCTTCATGGCGACCCCATTAAGGGGCGCGGCGTTATCCTTTGGAACAACCACGGCATCCACACCAGCCGCATCCGCCGTGCGCATGCAAGCCCCAAGGTTGTGCGGATCCGTTACCCCGTCGAGAAGCAGAATGAACGGGTGATGGGCCTGCGCCTCAAGGCGCTCCAGCAGCTCATCCTCGCCCAGCGCGACCGGTGGTTTGGTCACGGCTACGACCCCCTGATGATTCTCCCCACCAGAGGCCTCGTCCAGAACCCGGCGCTGGCACTGTTCCACGGCCACACCGAATTCATCCGCCAGCTGGCGGACGCGTTTCAGTCGGCCATCCTCCCGACCCTGCTGCAGCTTCAGGCTGCGCACCCGCTCTGGGTGCTTCTCCAGAAGCGTGGTCACCGCGTGCCAGCCAAACAGGGTATGCTGTGCCATGATTCGAACTCCGGGTCAGCCTTCGCTCTTGCCGCCACCACCACGACCACCGCGTCGCCGCCGGCGGCCACTGGATTTCTTTTTGGGCTCGGACGCCTCACCCGAAGCGCCCGCATTTTCCTGCTTGGCATCACCGCCTTTCTTCTGGCTACCCTGCTCCTTCCTGCCGCCACCTTTCTTGCGGTTTCCGGAGCCCTTGCCACCACCCTTTTTCGAGTCCGGCACAGCGTCTTCCAGTTCCAGGTCGATCTTGCGGTCATCCAGATCCACCCGGACCACCCGAACCCGGACCTGGTCGCCAAGACGGTAGGTGCGACCCGTGTGCTCACCAACCAGGGTATGGCGGATCCGGTCAAAGTGGAAGAAATCACCGCCCAGCGCGGAAATATGCACCAGCCCCTCGGTGTAGACTCCCCCCAGCTGTACAAAGAGACCAAAACCGGTCACCGATGCGATGACGCCGTCAAATACCTCGCCAACATGGCCCTGAAGGAACTCACACTTGAGCCATGCCTCAACGTCACGGGTCGCGTCCTCGGCCCGGCGTTCGGTCATGGAACAGTGTTCGCCAAGCTGCTGGATGCGATCCGGGGAATAACCGTATTGCGCCAACTCCGGATCCGCCTTCTCGGCGGGGACCACGGTCTTCGCCTTCTTCTGGCTGCCGAACAGGGCTTTGATGCCCGCAACGGCACCGCCTTTCGCCCGGCGATGGATCACCGACTTGATGCCGCGGTGGATCAGCAGGTCCGGATAACGGCGAATGGGCGAGGTGAAATGGGCATACTCGTCAAAACCAAGACCAAAGTGCCCGCGCTGCTCAGCGCTGTAGACCGCCTGCTTCATGGAACGCAGCATCACGGTCTGGATGATGTGCGCATCCGGACGGTTCTGCACCTGGCTGAGCACCTTCTGGTAATCCTGGGGTTCCGGGTCATCGCCGCCCGGCAGGTCCAGGCCCAGCCCACTGAGGAACTGGCGCACATCGGCCAGCCGCTCCGGCGAGGGCGAGTCATGCACGCGAAACAAAGCCGGGATGCGGTGCAGTTTCATGAACCGCGCCGTAGCCACGTTGGCGCACAGCATGCACTCCTCGATCAGCTTGTGCGCCTCATTGCGCTCAACCGGAACGATCTCGCGGATCTTGCGGTCGCGGTCAAACCGGATCTCGGTGTCCGTGGTCTCGAAATCAATGGCGCCACGCTGTTCGCGCGCCTGGCGCAGCATGCGGTAGCAGTCATGGAGTGTCTCCAGGTGCGGCACCACCTGGCTGTACTCGCTCCGCAGCGACTGCCCCTGCTCCGAATCGGGATGCTCCAGAATGGCGCTGACCTTGTCGTAGGTCAGGCGTGCATGGGAATGCATGACTGCCTCGTAGAAGCAGTACTGTGTAATGCGCCCCTCCCGGCTCAGGTTCATGTCCGCCACCATGCACAGGCGATCAACGCCGGGGTTCAGCGAACAAAGGCCATTGGAGAGCTTTTCCGGCAGCATGGGCACGACGTGGTCCGGGAAATACACCGAGTTACCGCGATTCTGGGCTTCCAGATCCAGTGGCGTTTCCGGGCGTACGTACCAGGCCACATCCGCAATCGCGACGATCAGGCGGTAGCCACCCCCTTTGCGCTTCTCGGCGTAGACCGCATCGTCGAAGTCACGGGCGCTTTCACCATCAATCGTGACCAGCGGCAGGTCCCGCAGATCCACACGCCCCCGCTTGGCTTCCGCCGACACTTCCTCCGGGATGCTGCGCGCCTGTTCGGTCACGGCCGGGGGCCACTGGTCCGGAATGCCATAGGAACGAATGGCCACGGTGATCTCCATCCCCGGCGCCATGTGATTGCCCAGGATTTCGACCACACGCCCTACCGGCTTATTGCGGACAGTGGGCTGCTTGTCGATCGTGACCGTCACATACTGGCCATGACCCGCGCCCTGGCAGGCTTCTTCCGGCACCAGCATTTCCTGGTTGATGCGGCTGTTCTCCGGGATCACCATGGAAACACCGTCCTCGCGCTGCATACGGCCCACCACCTGTGTGGTGTTACGCTCCAGCACCTCCACGATGACCGCTTCGCGCTTGCCACGGGCGTCCCGTTGATCCTCACGCACCAGGACCCGGTCGCCATGAAACACCTGCCGCATCTGGCGGGCGTTCAGGAAAAGGTCGTCGCCACCGCCCTCGGGGACAACAAACCCGAAGCCATCACGGTGTCCCTGGACATGCCCACGCGTGAGATCCGCCTCGGAAATGGGCAGATAGGCGCCACGCCGGTTGCAGATCAGCTGACCATCCCGCGCCATGGCGATCAGTCGCCGGCGCAACCCCTCAATAAGGTCTTCATCATCCAGATCAAACTCTTCACAGAGTTTCTGGTGGGTTGCCGGGGCTCCCCGCTTCTTGAGGTGATCCAGAATCACTTCCCGGCTGTAGACTGGTTTTTCGTACTTCTGGGATTCACGATCCGCGTTAGGGTCGTCCTGAGGGGTTCCTGAGGCCATTGATTCCGCCTGTGACTGTTTGTTCTTGGATCTCAATTAATGAGACAGGAGAGAAGGGGAGGATAAAAGAGTGGTGCCGAGGAGTGGACTTGAACCACCACGTCCTTACGGACACTAGCACCTGAAGCTAGCGCGTCTACCATTTCCGCCACCTCGGCACGAGGCATCTGGTTGTGTTCGGGCGCTGCCCGAATATGGCGTGTACTTTAATGGGACTTTCCGGCCCTGTCAAACATTTTTTGGATTTTCCGCTTACTGGCCTTCTGTACCCGTGCTCTCGAGGTAGTCAGCAAAACGCCGGTAATCGTACGCCACGTAAAGACGCATCTCCGCCGGGTTCGGCGTCACAGCGAAAGCGTTGCTTTCCGCGCCGCCACACCACCGGTTTTCTGGCTGAAAGGGCTCAACAGCCAGAACCCTGACGGAGCGTACCCGATCCGGCTGCTCAAAACCAGCCGGGCTGTCCTTGCCGTCAGTAACGTATTCGTATTCTCGCAGTATCAGCCCGCCCTCTTCGTTTTCGGGGTTGGGATCGGGATAGGTCTCCGCCATGACCCGGAACGCCAACCGCCCGTCGGGTTCCGCCCTCAGGTGGCCATACCGGGTAACCTCGACGACACTGTCCGTGTTGGCAGCGTCCACGGTCACAGTCTGTTGTTTGTTGATGTGCTGGATTGTCTCCCCGGAGCAGCCACTGACGTCCGACAGCGAGCCGTAATCAAGCGTGACAGCGCTGCTCCCCGACACGGATGACCAGAGCGGCAGGTTGAGCGGGGCCTGAGTGACACCAGGCCCTGTGCTGACCCCAAGGGCCGCATCCCTCGCCCCGGATCCTGAGGTCCCTGGCGGCCGGCGCACCAGTTCGTAGCTGCTGTCCCCGCCGCCATCGCCAGGCGCGACATAAACCCGTTCCATGACACCATCCAGTTCTGACGCACTGCTGTCACTCCCAAACTGGGTTGAATCCAGGCCAATACGGGGCGCACGCCAGTCAACAGAACCGCCTTCTCCGGAAAAGCGTTCGTCCAGATCAGTGGGCGTCAGGTCGTCACGGCTCAGGCTTTCCTCAAGAACAGTCCCCGTATCAATCGACAGATACGGCGTATGCCCAAGAGCTACCGGATTGCCGCTATCAGCGCCATTGTCACCGGTAAGGAATGCGAATGCGCTCAACGAGGGCCGGGTCCGCCCCCGCACCCCAATCCGGCGCAGCTCGCCTCCCAGGGCGTAATCCAGGAAGACCTGGGCGCTGAGGCGACCGGTCCCCACGGGATCCTCTGGATCAAACCCGGACGCGGCGTCCGCGCCCTCGCCCGGAATGTAGTAACGCTGCCCTACTGCCACATAGGGGTTGCGCAGATCCGGCTGGTAATTGCGGATGCTGTCCAGCTGGTTATTCGGCGGAAGGGTATAGCGGCCGGGATCCCCATCGCCAATGGCCGCATCCACCTCTGCGATGACGCTGGCGGCCTGATCCAGAGCCAGGGAGCCGATCACGCGCAAGTCATGGGGCTCAAAGAAGGCCTCTCCCGGTGTGGGGCTGTCCAGATTTCCGAGCCCCGACCGGATCTGCGCACTGATGCGCTCCGGAACCTGTGCCTGCATCAACCGCCTGAGGGCCGTGGCGTAATGGGGCAACCGGCCTGGGTGCTCCAGATTCAGGTAATCCTGGTAGGGACTGACATCCGCCCTGCCCCCAAAAACCTCATTCTGCAGCAAACGGCTTGCTGCCTGGGATGCGTCCATCCCATCGTCACCCAGCCACCGCTGCGCCTGCGCCAGGGTGGAGAAAGGCGTGACGGTTGTGATGCCGGGGGGAGCACTGAGAAAAAAGGCCCTGTCGATGATTTCCCCGCCATTGGTGGTCACGCCGGGAACCCCAATCGCCATCAACGGGTACGCCTCGGGCTCCATATCCGGGGCATCCGTCTTGGCAAACGCCAGGCTGCTGACGTCCATGGCAACATTGCCCTGTGCGCCGGTAACCGCCCAGGGCTCCTCGATGGGGAAATCCTCGGGGCCGAGCCCCAACCGACTCTCGTCGTCCTCATCGTCCTCGTCGTCCAGGAAATCATCCCGGTACTCCTGGTAATCATAGGTCGAAAACGTCTGGTCACCATCCATGTCCAGCCAGACAAAAGCACCATCCAGGTTGCCATTGATAACCCGGGCACTGTAGGTATCCGGCTCTCCGGCTTCCGGGTTGCCTTCTTTGGGCTTGATGTCTTCCCCGAACTCATCGGATTCGCTGTTGCCAAAGCAGCCTGAAAGCGCTGCCAGGCTCAGCAGTGTTAGACCCGCCCGGAAGATGTGTCTGGTCATGGAGGCGCCACCCGTTGTCCGCATTGCGCTAGTGTCCTGACGGGACTCTAACGGATGGACGCGCCCTGTACCTTGATCCGCTTGGCAATTATGAAGCCCGGATCAAAACGAACGGGCAACGATTTCCTTCATGATTTCGTTGGTCCCGGCATAGATGCGTTGCACCCGGGAATCCGCCCAGGCTCGGGCAATGGGGTATTCAGTCATGTACCCGTAGCCCCCGAACAGCTGCAGGCATTCGTCCATGACCCGGCATTGCAGGTCGGTGCTCCACTGCTTGAGCATGGCAGCGGTGGGCACATCCAGCTTGCCCTCAAGATGCAACTCCAGGCAGCGGTCCACAAAGGTTCGCCCGGCCGTAATATCCGCCTTCAGCTCCGCCAGCTTGAAGCGGGTATTCTGGAAGCCGATGATGGGCTTATCGAACGCCTTGCGCGCCTTCACATAATCCAGGGTCCACTGGAAGGCGCCTTCACAGGCGGCCAGCGCCACCAGCCCCACCAGCAACCGTTCCTGGGGCAACTCCTGCATCAGCTGCATGAACCCTTGCCCCTCCGCACTGCCCAGCAGGTTCTCCCTGGGGACCTTTACGTCCTGAAAGAACAGTTCCGAGGTGTCCTGCGCCTTCATGCCAACCTTATCCAGGTTGCGGCCCTTATCAAAGCCGGGCCAGTCCGCCTCCACGAGGAACAGGCTGGTTCCCTTGGCGCCCTCCTTGGGATCGGTCTTGGCCACCACAATCACGAGATCCGCCATCTGGCCGTTGGTAATGAAGGTCTTGGAGCCGTTGAGCACGTAGTACTCGCCATCCCAGATGGCGGACGTGCGGATCCCCTGCAGGTCGGAGCCGGCCCCGGGCTCGGTCATGGCGATGGCGGTGATCATCTCGCCCCGGGCCATTTTCGGCAGATACGTCTGCTTCTGTTCCTCGGTCCCGTAATGGTGGATGTAAGGGGCCACAATGTCCGAATGCAGAAAAAAGCCAATGCCCGACAGCCCCAACCGGCTGGCTTCCTCCATAACCACCGCACTGTAGCGGAAATCCACCCCGGCACCGCCGTACTCTTCCGGCAACGAGGGGCACAGCAGGCCCAGCTCGGCCGCCATGATCCAGACCTCACGACTGACCTGCCCCGCCTTTTCCCACTGGTCGTGGTAGGGCACCGCTTCGTTCTGGTAGAAACGCACCACGGTATCGCGGAACTGGTTGACGTCGCTGTCGTAGATCGGGCGTGAAAGCATTGGGCTGGCTCCGGTATTGGTTGTTATCGGTCGCACTCAGTGTCGCGAGCCGCCGGAACCGCCACAATGACCAAAGCGTTCAATCGCGTTGGCTGGAAGTACTACTCGAATTCACTGCTGAAGGCACGCCGGAACTGCTCCGCCGTCCGGCCGCTGCGCCCGCCACGGGCCAGAGCAAACTGCAATGCGGCCCGGTGCAACGCTTCACGCTCCTGGACCTCCGGGAACAACGCGTCCACCGCCTCCAGATAGGTGTCCTGATCAAAGGGATAGAAGGACAACCAGAGCCCAAAGCGGTCCGAGAGCGAGACCTGTTCCTCCACCGCCTCCGAGGGATGGATCTCGCCGTTGACCATGGTGGTGTCCTGATTGTCCTTCATATACTCCGGCATCAGGTGGCGCCGGTTGGAGGTGGCATAGACCCGGACATTGTCCGGTGGCAACTCAATGGAGCCCTCCATGACGCTCTTGAGCGGCTTGTAGCCGGGATCGTTGGCGCCAAAGGACAGGTCATCACAGTAGATGATGAACCGCTCCTCCCGCTCGCGGATCGGATCCACAATGTCATGCAGATGAACCAGATCGTCCTTGTCCACCTCAATCACCCGCAAACCCTGATCCTGGTAGCGGTTAAGCAGAGCCTTGACCAGCGAGGATTTACCAGTGCCCCGGGATCCCCACAACAGCGCGTGGTTGGCGGGCTTTCCGGCAAGAAAGCGCTCGGTGTTATGGGCCAGCTTTGCCTTCTGGGCGTCGATGCCGTACAGGTCCTGCCAGCGCACTGGATCCGGCCGGGTAACCGCCCGCAAAGCCCGGCGCTGGGGCCGCCAGATAGCCGCTGGAACCTGCTGCCAGTCAATCCCGCTCATTGGTGTCCTGTTCTCCTTTTGTCTCGCGTTTCATGGCCAGCCGCGCCTCGCCCCAGCGTCCCACCAGGTTCTGCTCTACCCCCAGATGGTCCAGAATGCGGGCCACGATGAAATCCACCAGATCCGCCACCCCTTGGGGCTCGTGATAAAAGCCGGGGCTGGCGGGCATGATGGTGGCGCCCATGCGGGTCAGCGTGAGCATGTTCTGAAGGTGGACTTCCGAATACGGCGACTCGCGCGGCACAAGGATGAGCTGACGCCGTTCCTTGAGCGCCACATCCCCGGCCCGCTCAATCAGGTTGTCACTGGCCCCATTAGCCAGGGCCGAGAGCGTGCCGGTGCTGCACGGACAGACCACCAGCGGCGCCCTGGGCCCGGATCCCGAGGCCGGCGGTGCAAACCAGTCCTCCCGACCAAACAGGGTCAGCTGCCCTTGGCCCCCACCACAATACTCACTAAGGCGCTGCGTCGCGGCCTCGGTGCTCCCTGGCAGGCGCAGATCCGTCTCGGTATTGATCACCACCTGGGCCGCCTTGGAAATCATCAAGCGCACCTCGCTGCCAGCCGCCAGCAACTGTTCCAGCAGCCGCAGCCCATAGGGAGCCCCGGAGGCGCCGGTCATGGCAAGATTGATTACGGGTTGTTCAGCCAAAGCAGGTCTCCAGCTGGTTCCTGAGCCGTTCACGCAATCCCCCCATGCCACCGTTGCTCATGAGAACAATATGGCATGGCCCGGACAGGTTGCCACAGAGGCCGCTGACGAGCGCCTCCATGACGCTGTAACGACTGTGGCGCCCGTCGGCGCCTTCCAGCATGGCGGTCAGCCAGTCCTGCTCCTCATAGTCCACCCAGACCACACGATCCGCCAGCATGGTGGATTCCAGAAGGCGGGCACTGTGATGCCCCTGGCGCATGGTGTTGGAACGGGGCTCGACCACGGCGATCACCGGCTCATTGCCCACCTGATGGCGCAGCCCGTCCAGGGTGGTGGCAATAGCGGTCGGGTGATGGGCAAAATCGTCGTAAAGCCGGATGCCACCCACGTCCGTGATCAGCTCCATGCGACGCTTGACGCCCCCGAAGCGCTGAAGGGCGGCGATGGCATGGTCCGGTGTTACCCCTACATGCTTGGCAGCGGCGATGGCCGCCAGGGCGTTACGCACGTTGTGCTGACCGGTGAGGTGCCAGCGCAGCCGGGCCACTGGCTGCTCATTGTGGACCACCATGAATTCACTGCCGTCCTGCGCTGTAAGCTCCGCACGCCAGCCCGCCAGATCCGCCTCGCCGCCAATGGCGAAGCTCTGGATAGGGGTCCAGCAGCCCAGTGCCAGCGCTGAATCCAGATTACGGTCGCGCGCCGGGCGCACGATCAGGCCCGTGGCCGGCACCGTGCGCACCAGGTGGTGTACCTGGCGCTCGATGGCCTCAACGCTGTCGAAGATATCGGCGTGATCAAATTCCAGGTTGTTGAGCACCAGGGTTCGGGGCCGATAATGGATAAACTTCGAGCGCTTATCGAAAAACGCGCTGTCGTATTCATCCGCCTCAACAACGAAGAAGTCACTGCTGCCCAGACGTGCGGAGTGCTCAAAATCATTGGGAACCCCGCCGATCAGGTAACCGGGATCGAACCCGGCCTGCTCCAGGATCCAGAGCATCATGGAGGCCGTCGTGGTCTTGCCGTGGGTGCCCGCCGCAGCCAGCACCCAACGGCCGTTGAGCACTTCCCGCGCCAGGAACTCGGGACCGGACGTATAGGGCAGGTTGCGGTTGAGCATGTACTCAACAGCCGCGTTGCCCCGCCCCAGCGCGTTGCCCACCACTACCAGATCCGGGGCCGGCTTCAGCGCCTCGCGGTTATAGCCTTCATGCAGTGCGATGCCTGCGGCCTCAAGCTGGGTGCTCATGGGCGGGTAGACATTTTCGTCCGAACCGCTGACCGCATGGCCGAGCTCACGTGCCAGCAGCGCCAGGCTGCCCATGAAGGTGCCACAGATGCCCAGAATGTGGATGTGCATAGTCCGCTGTCCCGGCCCGTTGCCCTTGAATCAGGCCATGGTATTGGAAATCCCGGATAAACCCAATCCACGGCCAACTGGATCATGCACAACCGCAGTGCTTTCAAGTATCATGCGCAACCATTCAGTCGCTTGCAGGAGGCTCAACAACATGGCGCCCAAGAACGCTATCTATGCCCAGTCCGGGGGCGTAACCTCAGTCATCAATGCCAGCGCAGCGGGAGTGATTGAAACCGCCCGCAAGCACGATGATCGTATCGGCAAGGTCTTTGCTGGTCGCAATGGCATTACCGGCGCCCTCAAAGAGGAACTGATCGATACCAGTTACGAAACCGATGAGGCGATTCACGCACTGATCCACACGCCCGGGGGTGCCTTCGGCTCCTGCCGGCACAAGCTGCGCAACATCGACGAGAACCGGCACGAATACGAACGCCTCATCGAGGTCTTCCGCGCCCACGACATCGGCTACTTCTTCTACAACGGGGGTGGCGACTCCCAGGACACCGCGTTCAAGGTCTCCCAGATGGCCGAGCGCATGGGCTACCCCCTCAACTGCATCGGCATCCCGAAGACGGTCGACAACGACCTGCCGTTCACCGACTGCTGCCCGGGATTCGGGTCGGTGGCGAAGTACATTGCCACCTCGACCCTGGAAACCAGCCTGGACATCCAGTCCATGTGCGACACCTCCACCAAGGTGTTCATACTGGAAGTCATGGGCCGCCACGCGGGCTGGATCGCTGCGGCTGGCGGGCTGGCCGGCAACAAGCCGGGGGATGCGCCACACGTCATCGTCTTCCCGGAACATCCCTTTGAGCGCGAAGCCTTCCTGAGCAAAGTGGACCAGTGCGTGAACGATCACGGCTTCTGCGTGGTCGTTGCCTCCGAAGGCGCGCAATATGAGGATGGCCGTTTCCTGGCGGAAGCCGGCCAGAAGGATGCGTTCGGCCATACCCAGCTGGGCGGCGTGGCGCCCACACTGGCTAACATGGTGAAGCAGTCACTGGGGCATAAATACCACTGGGCCGTGGCCGACTACCTGCAGCGCTCCGCGCGCCATCTGGCCTCCCGGACCGACGTGGAACAGGCCTACGCCGTGGGCGAAGCGGCCGTGCATTACGCGCTGGAAGGGCGCAACGGCATCATGCCCATTATCAAGCGCGAGTCGTCCACTCCCTACAGCTGGCACATCAGTGAAGCGCCGCTGAACGAGGTCGCCAACCAGGAAAAGAAAATGCCGATCCACTTCACGACGGACGATGGTTTCGGCATCACCGCGGACTGCCGCGACTACCTGCAACCACTGATTGAGGGCGAAGCCTTCCCGCCTTTCGAGAACGGCCTGCCCCAGGTGGCGGAGCTTGAGAACCGGCCCGTGGCCAAGAAACTCAAGACCGACTTCAGCACCTGATTGAACTGACGGCGCTCAGGACCCGGTGTCGTCGCTGCGGCGCCGGGTCATTGAACGGCGCTGGAACTGTTTCCAGAGTTCGCCACTGCCATGCTCCTTCAGGTGTTCATCCAGGGTGCTCCCGGTCACCTGCATCCAATCCATATGCTGCTTCCAGCGATCCTCCGGAATACTTTCCGGACGCTTCATGTTCTCGTCATCAGCCATAGCCGCATCTCCTCCGCTGTCATCACTCAGGCTTGATTCTGTTCCAGGTACCCGGAAAACTCATCGAACCCGCCAACATGGCGGTCACCGACAAAAATCTGCGGCACGGTGTGCACGGGCACACCCGTGATCTCGGAAAGGTCCTCTTTGTCCAGCCCTTCCGAGACCATATCCACCCATTCGTAATCCAATCCGTGCGTCTCGCAAAGCCTGCGTGCGCCGGTACAGAAACCACAGGATGTACGACCGTAGATCGTCACCTTCTCCATTTCCGACTCCTCGGGTCATAACGTTTAGCGGCGGGAGGGTACCATGGAATACACACTCAGCCGGCAACGCCCCCGGGTTC
The DNA here is from genome assembly GCF_056783195.1 of Salicola sp. AFF1. Taxonomy (NCBI): domain Bacteria; kingdom Pseudomonadati; phylum Pseudomonadota; class Gammaproteobacteria; order Oceanospirillales; family Halomonadaceae; genus Salicola; species Salicola sp. AFF1. The sequence continues at coordinate 61,625 of NZ_JBXAYL010000011.1, read as the reverse complement.
CCCGTAGAGGTAGTGGCGCAGCACCGGCTCGCCATCAAACTCGGCCGCCAGTACCGCGATGAACGTATAGACGCCCACGAGCTTGCGGTTGAGAAACACAAATTCTTTGGGCGGCATCCGGAAATAGCGGTTAATGGCTGAGCGCGTGGCCTCGCGGGCCACCCGGTTGGGCAGGTCACTCTGCTTCCAGCGGTATTCGCCGTTTTCATTCACGGCGTCGCCGGGCTTGTCCATGGCATCCCCACTGAGCGGCTCCAGCACCCGCATACACACCTGGCCAAAACGCTCCAGTACGGGGCGCGGCCAATCGCGCTGCATGAAGTTCAGTTTAATCCCACCCTCTATGACGGCGTCCAGGTCCTGTTCGTAAGAGGCCTGGATCATATCCCGGACAGGCCCCAGAAAATCATCGGAGTAACGCTGAACGGCGCCAAAGTCCAGCAGCACGATGCAGTCACGATCGCCGGTTTCCTCGGCCAGCCGGATGCGGTAATTGCCAAAGTTGGGATCGGTCTGGATCTCGTTCCAGGTGAACAGCTCGCTAAGGAACAGCTCCAGCGCGGCCTTACCCAGGGCCGAACGACGCGCCAGTGATAGGGACTGCACGGCATCCGAGCCCACTGGGTGGCCAGGTTCAAAGGTCGAGGCGATCACGTGATCACTGGAGTACTCGTCAACCACGCGGGGCACGATGAAGCGGGGATCATCCGCCAGCTTCTGCCGGAACGATTCGGTGGTTCGCGCCTCCAGGCGGTAATCCACTTCCCGGTGCATCATGGCCCGAACCTCTTCAAGCCATTCATCAAAGGCAGGACCCCAGGAAACGACACGGGCCATCTTGAGAACCTGAGCCACCGAGTTCAGATCCGAATCAACAGCATCCGCCACCCCTGGGTACTGGATCTTGAGCACCATCTCCAGACCGTCCTCCCGGCGGCGCGCCCGATGCACCTGGCCCAGCGATGCAGCCCCGATGGGCTCGGGGTCCACTTCCAGCTCGGACAGGCGCTGCTCACCCAGCTCCGCCTTCAGGGAACGCTCAATGGTCGCCCACTCCAGGGATGTGGTGCGATCCTCCAGAGTGTGCAGCGCCTCGGTAACTTCTTCGGGCAAAAAATGCTCGCCATAAAGGGCCATGATCTGCCCAATCTTGACGACACTGCCCTTGAGCTGCCCCAGCTCCTCCACCAGGTACTGGGCCTGGCGGGACAGCATGGAGTTGCGTCGCTTCTGGCGATTCTCCCGGCTACCGAACCAATTGGTGGCGTAATGGGTGGCCATGCGGGTGCCCGCAAAAAGACCGGCCCTGGTCAGGCTCAGACGGCGTTCAAAACTGCCGGTCTTGATGCGTGCCACTGATTCACGTTTCTTGTCGGAGCCCATTCAATCGCTCCCGGCCTGTTGCAACCGCTCCAGCAATGTGCGCTGGAGTACATCCGACACGGCTTCCAGCGATACCGCCTCACCGATCTGGTCACGGAGCTGGGTTACCGCCATCCCCTCGTAGCCGCAGGGGTTGATCCGTTGGAAAGGCGAAAGATCCATATCCACATTAAGGGCCAGTCCATGGTAGGCACAGCCTCGACGTACGCGCAGCCCCAGCGAGGCGATTTTCTCACCCGCGACATAGACCCCGGGCGCATCCCGGCGCGGGGCAGCCTCAATGTCCCATTGTGACAGTACCGTTACAACCGTGTCTTCCAGCATGCTCACGAGCTGGCGTACGCCCATACCGCGGCGCCTTAGATCAATCAGGGTATAGAGCATGAGCTGCCCCGGCCCGTGATAGGTCACCTGGCCCCCACGATCCACCTGCACAACGGGGATATCACCCGGACTGAGTACGTGTTCGGCTCGCCCCGCCTGCCCCTGGGTGAATACGGGCTTATGCTCAAGGAGCCAGCACTCATCGCGGGTTGCCGCATCCCTGGCATTGGTGAACGTCTTCATGGCCTCGAACGTGGACTCGTAACAACGACGTCCAAGCCATTCAAAACGGGGCTCAACAACGGTGTCGGAATGAGGGGCCATCAGACCACCGTATACACCTGGCCTGTGGCCTTGAGGGCCGCAAACAGCTCCTTGAGCTGCTCCTCGCCCGTCGCGCGCAGTGTGATGCGAACGGAAATGAAGCGACCGTTACGGCTCGGCTGGGCAGTGAGATTCGCCGGGTCAAACGCCGGATCAAACCGCTGAACCACCCGCGTCACCGTCAACGCGAAATCCTCGCTGTGATCCCCGATCACCTTGATCGGGTAATCGCAGGGGAACTCAATCTGGGGTTTCTGGCCTTCAGTCATACCCCATAGGTTACTGGAACAGACCCAGGAAGAACAGCTTAATGGCATCCCAGAGCCGCCGAAAGAGGCCACCCTCTTCCACCGAATGCAGCGCAACCAGGTCGCGCTCGGCCAGGGTTGTACCATCATGGGTAACGGTCAGGTTACCGAAAACACTGCCACGCTCAATGGGAGCTTCCAGCTGGGACGCCACGGAGACCTTGGGCTCCAGTTGCTCCCGCGCCCCGTTCGGAACAGTGAGGTAAAGATCGTCCTGAAGCCCCAGGTCCAGCTTCTCCCTGCCCCCTTTCCAGACCCGCGCGTCGGTCACCTTCTGGCCGCCCTCATAGAGCTGAAAGGTCTCGTAATAACGGAAACCATAGTTGAGCAGCTGCTGCGACTCGCGCGCCCGGGCCTCGGAGCTGTCAGCGCCCATGACGACGCTCACCAGGCGCATGCCATCGCGCTTGGCCGAGGCGGCCAGGCAATAGCCCGCCTTCTCGGTGTGACCGGTTTTCAGGCCATCCACCGACTTGTCACGCCATAGAAGCCGATTGCGATTCGGCTGGCGGATACCATTATAGGTGTAATGGCGTGTGGAATAGAGATCGTAAGTGTCCGGGAACTGCAGGACCTTGGCCCGTGCCAGCAGGGCCATATCCCGCGCCGTGCTGTACAGCTCCGGTTCCGGAAGCCCGGTGGCATTCGTGAAGTGGGTATTGTCCATGCCCAGCTCGCGAGCCTGCTGGTTCATCATCTGGGCAAAGGCATCTTCACCTCCGGCAATATGCTCCGCCAGTGCAACGCTGGCATCATTGCCAGACTGCACGATGATGCCATGCATCAGCTGCCTGACCGACACCTTGCTGCCCTCGCGCAGAAACATCCGGGAGCCGCCAGTCTGCCAGGCGTTGACACTGACCGTCGTTTTCTCATCCATGCTGAGGCGGTCAGCTTCCATTTCCCGGTCCGCAATATAGGCGGTCATCATTTTGGTCAGACTGGCCGGTGGCAGGCGTTTATCAGGGTTTTCCGCCACCAGAACACGCCCGCTGTGAGCGTCCATCAGAATGTAGGCTTCCGAGCCCAGCTCAGGCGGGGAGGGAATCATACTGGCCGCCTGCAGCGGCATGGCCGCCAGAAGCATGCCGAAAACCAGAAGAATCGAAATAAGCTTGCGCATGGTTGTATCGTCCTGGTGTTCAGCCCGCGCTGCCGGCGGGCCGTTTGATGATGATGGGCTGCCCAAGGTCGTTACGCTTAATCGCCCGTAATGCCTCCCGTGCCAAGTCACGCCGCTGGAAAGGCCCTACCCAGACACGGTGCAGCGGTTTGTCATCGGCATTCTGGACTAGATGTACATCGTTGGCTGTGACCATGTACAGCTGGGCTTTAAGCTGCGTGGCGGCGGTTAAATTACCAAACGCACCCACCTGAACAAAGAGACTTTTCTCTTTTTTGCTGGATGGTAATGAGCTCTTTTTCCCAGGTTTGCGGTCCCCGCTTTTCTGCCCGGCACTGGCGGACCCAGAAGGCCGGGTTGCCAAAGCCTCAATGTGTACCCGCGCCGTTCCCTGATCATCAAATCCGAGCACCTTCGCCGCCGCGTAGGACAGATCAATCACCCGCTGATCATGGAAAGGCCCACGATCATTAACGCGCACAATGGTGGAGCGGTCGTTCTCAAGATTCGTTACCCGTACATAGGTCGGTAGGGGCAGGCTGCGATGGGCGGCGCTGAGCTCATACATATCATAGGTCTCACCACTGGAGGTAAGGTGCCCGTGAAACTTGCGCCCATACCAGCTGGCGGTGCCCGTTGCTTCGTAGCCCTCGGCGGAGGCCATCACCTCGTAGCGCTCACCCCACACCTCATAAGGCGACTGGTTACCCGAATCGCTGGGCGGCTCATACCGTGGCTCGGGCTCGTTGATGCTGGCAACGTCCAGTTCCCGTTCAGGCCCGGCATCGCGCGCCAGTGTATAACGGGAATCCGACTGGCGCTGTTCCCCGGTTCCGGCACAGCCGACCAGAAACAGCGCCAGCATTCCCGCCAGAAGGTAACGGCCTGCCTGCATCATCGCTGCTCTCCCCTCAACCGTAGCGCCAGTGACCAAGCGGCCATCGCGTACAGGTCGCTGTGGTTATAACGCGTGATCACGTCGAAGTTTCCATGAGCAATCCAATGCCGATCAGTGTCATCCACCCGCAACCTCAACAGGCGCGCCGCCCCCACCGGCCCATGCCACTGCGACAGCGGCATGACCACGGGCGCTCCCTGGTGCCAGCCATGCTCCCGGAAATAATGGGCCACACTGCCGATAGCATCCACCGGCTCATCGAAGAGATCCACGGCGCCATCGTCATTGAAATCCACCGCGTAATGGCGATAGCTGCTGGCAATGAACTGACCGTAACCCATGGCGCCCGCGTAGGAGCCCTTGAGCTTGCGTGGGTCCCAGCCCTGCTCCCGTGTCAGCAACAGGAAATGGCGCAGTTCATCCCGAAAAAAGTCCGCTCTGGGCGGGTAATCGAAAGCCAGGGTTACGAGCGTGTCCAGAACCCTGTCATTGCCGGCGTGGCGCCCATAGAAGGTTTCAATCCCGAGGATCGCCGTCACCAGTTCAGCAGGCACTCCGTACCGGGTCTCGGCCCTGGCCAGGGTCTCGCGATGGCGCGCCATGAAAGCCTTACCCTTGGCCACACGCTCAGGGGTCAGAAAGATCTCCCGGTATTCTCCCCAGCTCAGCACCTTTTCGGCAGGCGCACTGATGCGCTCGATCACGGTTTGATCATGACGCGCCGCCTCCAGCCAGGCCACCACCCGATCGCGCTCAAAGCCCTCGTTCTCGACCATGCGCTCCACGAATGCTTCATGGTCAGGCGTCATGGCCGCAGCGGAGAAACTCAGAAGGGCGACCAGCAGGGAAGCAAGGAAACGGTTCATGGCAGCAGGTCAGGACTCCAGCATGCGTCTGTGGGTATGCACCGCCATAAGAATACCGAAGCCCGCCAGCAGCGTCACGAGGGAGGTGCCACCAAAGCTGACCAGGGGCAAAGGAACCCCGACCACCGGCATCAGGCCGCTAACCATGGCCACATTCACCACCACGTACATGAAGAAGATGATGGCCAACCCACCCGCCAGCAGACGACTGAACGAGGATGGTGCCGTGGAAGCGATGTACAGGCAGCGGATCACGACCAGTGCATACAGCACGAGAAGCAGGGTCACGCCCACAAACCCGAATTCCTCGCCCATTACAGCCAGGATGAAATCCGTATGACTCTCCGGCAGGAAGTCCAGGTGGGATTGGGTGCCCTCCCCCCATCCCTTGCCATGGAGCCCCCCGGAACCAATAGCGGTCTTGGACTGAGTGATATTCCAACCTGCTCCGAGCGGGTCGCTGCCGGGATTGAGCAGGGTAAGCACCCGCTCCTTCTGGTAATCACGCATCACAAACAGCCAGAGGACGGGAATGGAAGCGCCCGCGGCCGATATCATCAACGCAATGAGCTTCCAGCTTAATCCCGCCAGAAACAACACAGCCAGCCCGGCGGCAATAACCAGCAACGCCGTACCCAGATCCGGCTGCGCAATGATCAGCCCCCCGGGGAGCGTAATCAGCCCCAGAACCAGCACTGTCGACAGCATGCGGGGAGGCAGTGACTGCTGCGCCAGGAACCACGCCACCATGAGCGGCACTCCAAGCTTCATGAACTCCGACGGCTGGAAGCGCGGCAACCCAGGCAATGCCAGCCAGCGCTGCGCTCCCTGGGCTCCAGCCCCGAAAAACAGCACCGGAACCAAGGCGACGACCCCCGCCAGATACAGCCAGGGAGACCAGCGCCGATAGAGCATTGGATCCAGCTGCGCGAAGACCAGCATCACGACCAGCCCAACACCGATCCGCAACGCCTGGCTTCGTACAATCGCCATGCCGTTCTCGCCGGCACTGTAAAGAACCACCAGCCCGAACCCCATAATCAGGGAAAGCAGCAACAGCAGCCAGGGATCCAGGTGCAACCGGCTCATCAGGCCGCCGCGACGCTGCAGGTAATCCGGCTCCATGACGATCTGGCGTACGAATTCACGGCTCACGGCTAACCGTCCCCGCCCGCATCTTCACGCCCAGACGTCCCCCGCTGGGCCTGCCCAGTCGGCATATCCGGGAAACCATTGATCCAGGCATCCGTTACCTCGCGCGCCACGGGAGCCGCAGTGGCGCTGCCGCTGCCACCATTCTCAACCAGCACGGAAACGGCGATCTCCGGATCGTCGACTGGAGCAAAGGCCACGAAAAGCGCATGGTCCCGCATACGCTTAGCGATTTCGTCCTCATCGTACTCCTCCCCCTCAAGACTGAAGACCTGGGAGGTCCCCGTCTTGCCGGCCATCCGGTAATTGAGCCCGCGATTGATACGGCGTGCGGTACCCCTTGTGCCGTGAACCACATCCTCCATGGCATTGATCACGTATTCCCAGTCCGACTCGGTCCCCATCTCGACCGGGGGGCGGACAACGTCCGGGAGCAGGTGACGGGCGGGGATATCGCCGTCAATATAGCGCAAGTGGCGCGGCGGATGCCGCTCCCCGCGATTGGCAAGCACACTGGTGGTCGCGGCCAGTTGCATTGGCGTGGAGAGGAAATAGCCCTGACCGATGCCCATATTCACGGAATCCCCCGGATACCACGGCCTGTCATGGACCCGCCGTTTCCATTCCGGACTTGGCAGAATCCCGGGACGTTCATCGCGAACGTCCAGCGAGGTTACGGAGCCGAAGCCGAATGGCGCGAGATAATCGGCCATCGTACCACCGCCCATCTCATAGGCCATCTTATAGAAATAGGTATCACTGGACAGCACTATGGCGTCATAGAGCGTGGTTTCACCGTGCCCTCCCCGCTTCCAGTTGCGAAAAACCTTACTGCTGTTGGGCAGTTTGTAGTACCCCGGGTCGTAGACGATTTCGGACTGGGTAACGGTATCCGAGGCCAGACCTGCGATGGCAAGCATCGGCTTGACGGTCGAGCCCGGCGGATACTGTCCCCGCGTAGCGCGGTTGAACAAGGGCTTGTCCAGGGAATTACGCAGTTCGGAGTAACTGTCGTGATCAATACCGGTTACGAATTTATTGGAATCAAACCCGGGGGTACTCACCTGCGCCAGCAAACCGCCGGTTTCCGGATTAATAGCGACAATCGCGCCTCGGCGGTCACCCAGGGCCTCATGGGCAACCTGCTGGAGCCGGATGTCCAGATTCAGGGTCAGATCACTGCCAGGACTGGGATCCTCGCGCTCAAGCACCCGCATAACGCGGCCACGGGCGTTGGTTTCCACATTCTGGTAGCCCACCTCCCCATGCAGCTCTTGCTCATAGACCCGCTCCAAACCGGTCTTGCCAATGTAGTGGGTCCCCGCATAGGCCACCTCATCAATGCGACGCGCATCCTTCTCGTTGATGCGCCCCACATAGCCCAGCACATGGGACGTCAGCCGGCCATAGGGATAGTAACGCACCAATCGCGCCTCGGTTTCCACACCAGGCAGCCTGTGGCGGTTCACCGCAAGCCGCGCCATTTCGGACTCAGTCAGGTGGTAACGCAGTGGCACCGGCTCGTAGGGGCGGCGCCGCTCCTCCAGGCGCTGCCGGAAACGTTCAACGTCCGCGGGCGGAACATCGACAATGCTCCGGATCTGGCGGATCAGCGCGCCCATATCCGGAACCTGCTCGGGGATGACGGTAAGGCTGAAAACCGGCCGGTTTTCGGCCAGCAGCACGCCATTACGATCATAGATCAGGCCTCGGGTCGGTGGGACCGGCTGGACCTGGACCCGGTTGCGATCGGAGATGGTGGTGTAAGTTTCATGTTCAATGATCTGGAGATAATAGAAACGCCCCACCAAAACCCCTGTCAGCACAACCACTGCAATAATGGCGACAAAGGCACGGCGCTGGAAGAGCTCCCTTTCCTGACTGGGATCCCGGAGCGTTCCCCAGCTCATCCCGTCAGCCGGCCCTGTGATAGGGGTGATTGCAGTTGATGCTCCAGGCCCGGTAAAGCTGTTCGGCCAGCATCACCCGCACCATTGGGTGAGGTAGCGTCAGGGGGGACAGCGACCACGTCTGGTTAGCACGTTCCCGGCAGGCTGGCGATAATCCTTGAGGACCCCCAATCAGGAAAGCCACGTCCTGACCTTCCATGCGCCAGTGCTCAAGCCGCTCGGCGAGTTTTTCAGTCGTCCACTGGCGCCCCTCGATTTCCAGGGCGATCACCCATTCAGGCCCACGCAGGGCCCGGAGCATGCGTTCCCCCTCATCCCGGACGGCACGCGCCGGGTCCGCCTGACGCCCCCGGCCACCCACAGCAATCTCCGTCAACTCCAGCCTCATCTCGCGGGGAAACCGTTTCCGGTATTCCTCAAAGCCGGCGTTGACCCAGTCGGGCAATTTCTGCCCGACGCTGATGATCTTCAGGTGCATGCTACTCCGTTCCTGCAACGTCCAGTCCCGGAGCATCCCGCCAGAACCGCTCCAGGTCATAGAACTCCCGGGTGGCGGGCAGCATGAGATGCACAATCACGTCCCCCATGTCCACCAGCACCCAGTCGCTCGTCTCCCCGCCCTCAAGCCGGGGTTTGCTGTCCGTTTCCTGCTTGGCTCGCTGCACCACTTCCTCGGCAAGCGAGTGGACATGGCGGTTGGAATTACCCGCGGCGATGACCATAAAGTCCGTCATGCTGGTGCGGTCCCGTACGTCCAGCACCGCCACGTCCTGGCCCTTCATCGATTCAACGGCTTCCACCGCCAGTGACTTCAGTTGTTCAGAATCCATAATCATCCTGTTTCAAGTCGGTAAAGCTCCTGGTCCCGGATGGTACGCCAGACCGCGTCCGGCACCAGATAGCGGATTGAACGGCCGGCCGCGGCGCGGCTGCGCACTTGCGTCGCGGCAATTTCCAGCAGTGGCAGTTCCATTACATGCACACAGCCACCCCCCTGACGTTGGAGCTCGTATGCGTTACGGGCCCGGCGCTGCTCCACCATAGCGGCCACGGGCGCCGATGGTGCCAACGGGAACCCGGGCCTTTTAACCACGATTATATGGGCCAAATCCGGCAGTTGCATCCACTCCCGCCACTGATCAAAATCATTAAAGGCGTCGGTGCCCACCACCATAGCGAGTGGTGTCTGATCGCCCAGTTCCCCCCGTAGCTGCCGGAGTGTCTCGCCCGTATAGGAAACCCGGTCCTGCTCCAGTTCCCGGCCATCCACCAACAACCCCGGTTCCTCCGCGACAGCATCGCGCAGCATGCCAAGCCGGGTGGCCCCATCGGCTCCCGGTTGGTCACGATGCGGCGGTCGATGACAGGGCATGAGGCGGATGCAGGCCCCGTCAAGACGCTCGTGCAGCTCAACGGCCATCCGCAGATGGCCGTTATGGACCGGATCAAAGGTTCCGCCCACCATCACATGCAGCATGCTGGCTCCTGATTATTCACGCACATGGCCATTCCCGAAGACCACATATTTCTGGCTCGTCAGCCCCTCCAGCCCCACGGGTCCCCGCGCATGGAGCTTATCCGTGGATATGCCGATCTCAGCCCCCAGGCCGTATTCAAAACCATCCGCGAAGCGGGTGGAGGCATTGACCATGACCGAGCTGGAGTCCACTTCCGTGAGAAAGCGCCGTGCCCGGCTGTAGTTTTCGGTAATGATGCTGTCGGTATGCTGGGAACTGTACCGGTTGATGTGATCCATGGCCGCATCCAGGCCATCGACAACCCGGATCGACAACACCGGCCCCAGGTATTCGCTGGCCCAGTCCGCCTCCGTAGCCTCCAGAGCCTCGGGGAGAATCCGCCGGCTAGCGTCACACCCCCGCAGCTCAACACCAACATCCCGAAGCTGCTCCGCGATCCGCGGCAACAGGCTCTCCGCTACCGGCGCATCAACCAGCAGCGTCTCCAGAGTGTTGCAGGTGCCGTAGCGCTGGGTCTTGGCATTGACGGTCACGCTCACTGCTTTATCCGGATCCGCATCCCGGTCCAGAAAGCTGTGGCAGATGCCGTCCAGATGCTTGATGACGGGAACCGAGGCCTCATTGCTGATACGCTCGATGAGGCTCTTGCCGCCACGGGGCACGATCACGTCCACGTATTCCGGCATCCGGATAAGGTGCCCCACCGCCTCACGATCCGTGGTTCCAACCACCTGCACACCGGTTTCCGGAAGACCGGCTTCCCGCAACCCCTGCGCGACGCAGCCGGCAATGGCCTGGTTTGAATGCGACGCCTCGGAGCCGCCGCGCAGTACCGTGGCGTTACCGGATTTGATGCAGAGGCTGGCCGCATCCACGGTCACGTTGGGCCGCGACTCGTAAATGATCCCGATCACACCCAGCGGTACCCGCATCCGCCCCACCTGGATACCGGATGGCCGGTATTCCATATCCGTCATGACGCCAACCGGATCCGTAAGGGCTGCCACCTGGTGCAGCCCCTCAATCATGGTGTCGATGCGCCCAGAGGTGAGCTCCAACCGGTCCAGCATGGCCGCATCAAGCCCCTTCTGGCGTCCCGCCTCCAGATCCTTCCGGTTTTCCGACTGAAGTGTTTCCCGGCTGGCATCGAGCGCGCGGGCCGTGGCCAAAAGCGCCTCATTGCGAGCACCCGTACTTGAACGGGCCATTTCCCGGCCTGCTGCCCGGGCTTGCTCGCCCAGGGTCCGCATCATGGCTTCTGTGCTCATATCCCTCCCAATAATCGGATCGCCCATCTGTTTTCAGGGCATTGCGGGAAAAGTAGGCTATTATACGCGTGCGTGGGGCGGCGGATACAGCCTCGCATCGCAACACCCGGAGCTGATCATGGAAACGGAAATGCGAATGCCCCTGCCACTGCGTTGGACCCTGCGGGCCGGATCCTTGCTGCTGTTGTTCCTGGCCGTAGCAAGCTTCACAGGACACGCCTCCTGGCTCACGCCACTGGCTTTCCTGGTTCCCCTGGCGCTGTTTGCCGGGTGGAGCCTCTGGTTCGCCGCTGCCGGCTGCCTGATATTCCTGGTTGCAACCCTGGGCCTCGCCCTGTCCCCCGGGCTGGGTATGGCGCGCCACCAGTACGTTCCCATGCTGATCCTCACAACGGGCCTGGCGGCCGTGTTCGTGTATCTGCGGGAATACAAGGCGGCCCAGCTCGCCCCGTTGCGCCGCACCGACTCACTCACCCTCGCTTCCATCCGCGACTACCTCGACAGCGACCTCAATCGGGAGATCCGGCGGGGTGAACGCGAGGGCACCCCGGTCAGCGTGGGTGTTCTGCACCTGGATGAACCGGACAGCGCACTGCCGACACAGGACCGGACCAACCTGATGGTACGGCTTGGCCGTCTACTGCATCGAACCCTCAGGGATTATGACAGCTATTACCGCAGTGATGAGACCGGTTTCATCATCGTGCTGCCTGTTACCGCCACCCATGAAGCCGCCCAGACGATTGACGGCATTCGCAGCCAGGCCCGCGAGCGGCTCATCCGCGAAGGAATCGGGTTGACGCTCTCCGCCGGGGTGGTCGGTGCCAACGTGGGTGACGACGCCCAGAGCCTGTCGGACAAGGCGCTTGAGACCCTGCGCCGAGCCCGCAAACAGGGCGGCAACCGGACGCTAACCTGGACGGACGCCGGAGGCACTGCTGATGACTGAAACCGCCCTGCGAACCCGCACCAACACCGTCGTCTATGCGCTCATGCTGCTGTGCTTCATGGTCCTGGCAGAGCGTAATCTGCGCTACGGATTCTATGAGCTGTTCTTCAGCAGCCTGGCCATCACCACCCTGGCTGCAGCCGGTATCATGGCCACACTGGCCCGCCGACATCACCAGCTCCAGACCCGGAGCCACCTGGCGATCCTTATCCTCATGGCCTTGACCATCGGCCAGGCGATAGTCCGCGACCCCGCGCTGGCAGCTTACTGGCTGTACCCCTTGCTCATGGCAGCCTTTCTACTTCTGAGGGTTCATCAAGCGGCAGCACTCTGTGCCGCCAGTCTATTGCTCTGCCTGCTGGGAGGCGCAAGCCTGCCGCCACGCGAACAACTGATGCTGGCCAGTACCGCCCTGCTCATGGCCGCCGGGGCCGGCTGGTTTGCACGGCATTATCACGCCAGTGCGCACTACGTCGACACACTGACCATCGTGGACCCGGAAACCGGAGCCTATAACGAGCGCAGTTTCCACGAAACACTCAGCAGGGAGATCAGCCGTTCCGAGGCGACTGGCCACCCCCTATCACTGGCGCTGCTCAGTATCGATCACCAGGATGAACTCGCCGGGGTTTATGGCGAGGAAGCGCTGGCCGGGCTCAATGCCGCCATCAGTCAAAGCCTTCGCACCACTATCCGGGCGGGAGACAGCCATTACCACCTGGGCAAGGGGCGTTTTTTTCTGCTGTTGCCGTTCACGCCGGAGGATGGCCTGAGGGTAACAGCCGAAAGGGTCCGGCGACTTCTGGATGAATCCCGGTGGCCTACCGTGGAAAGCATCACCGCCAGCATCGGGTGTACAACACGGGCACCCGGGGAACAATCAGCGGATGCGTTGCGCCAGCGCTGTGAGCACGCCCTTGAAGAGGCTCAGCGACGCGGCCATGATCAGGTCTGGCACCTGGATGGGCCCGGTCATGCCATCGCCTCAACCAGCCGTGACAGCACCTCCAGGCGCTCCAGCGGGTCATCCATTTCAACCAATGACTGACGCTGATCGATGGCCAGCGGCAACAGCTCGGTCAAGCGCCAGCCAACCTGACGCGCATCGTCGTAATCAATGGCCAGCTCAAGCTGGGCTACCGAAGGATGACGGCAGAGCGCTGCCAGCACCTCCGCAAGCCCCTCATGCCGCAGCGGCGTCGGGGTTCTCGGCTCCTCGGGCAAAGGCACCACATCGCCCCGGTTGAGCCCGTTGCCCTCCCGCCAGTTGCGGGCCACGGACACCTTGGCACGACCTTCAACGGTAATACCCAGAACCCCGTTATCGAGGGGTCCGAAATCCACAACGCCCACCTCGCAGCCAACAGGGTGAAAGGCCATGTCCACTTGGGTGTCACTGCCGCCCTGCTCAAGCAGGACCAGCACGAAAGGCTCGTCAGAGCGCAACGAATGGGTAAGCATGTCCAGGTAGCGGCGCTCAAAGAGCCGCAGGGGCAGGCGACCGCCGGGAAGCACTACAGAATTGAGGGGGAAAAGCGCTCGATTCATGGCCCCTGGCCTCCCGGCGGGCGGGCATCACTCACTTATCGTGGTTGCGCCCGTGGAGCATGGTCCAGTATCCGAACAGGTTGACTGACTGGATGTTCTCAACATCCAGGCCAACATTCTCCAGAACGGGTTCCATGGGAAAGTCCGGATCAAACCCGAGGGGCGCGGCCCAGCGCGAGAGAGCGGACTCAAAACGACGCACCAGCGGGTTCTCCTTGGCGAAGTGATTCACGAAGATCACATCAGCCCCCGGCTTGGCCACCCGGCGCACCTCTTTCATAACCTTGTAGGGATCCGGCACAACCGACAGGACATAGAGCACCATGATCTTGTCAAAACTGTTGTCCGGAAAATCCAGCGATTCCGCATCCATGTTGTACAGCTCGCACTGGGTAAGCCCGTGCTTGTCGATCCGTTTCTGGGCTTTATCGAGCATGTCCTGGGAAATGTCGACGCCCGTAACATGGATATCCGCGTCATCGGGATATTCCGGCAACGAAAGGCCGGTGCCCACCCCAAGCTCCAGGACCTGATCACCGGACTCAAACTCAAGAGATCGCATAGCCTCATGCCGGCCATTCCGGAACACGAGTCCAAACACCCAGTCATAGACCGGAGCGTAGCGCTTATAGGCGCTCTTGATGCTGCTGTTGTCCACTGTCTGTACTCCCTCGATCAAAGAAGGTTGATACAGTACCAATGAAGGGGTCGCTCGTCATCTCCCCCTGGGGGCAGACAGCCCAATGATGGCCGGGTTATAGTTTCCGTACGCGTCCTGACTCCGGGGCATACCGCCGTGACCGACAATCGCTTCTCTGAGGAAAGCGCCCTGAGCGCAGCCGAGGCACTGCAGCAGGTGCTTGCCCGGCGCACCCACAAACGCCGGGTGCTGGGCGAGGAACGGATCATCCCCGGCCAGCTGGGTGAAGCCCTGGGTCTCCCTGACATTATCCAGCGTCTCCAGAGCCGGAATGGCCCAGTGCGCGAGAAGGCGCTGGCGCGGTTCGAGGCTATCTGGGAAACCCTTTCAGAGCGCTCACGCCAGCGTGTGCGCCTTGAAGTGGGCTGGTACGACCCGCGCGAACTCGACTGGGAGGACCCGCGCTCCAACCGGCGCCCGTTACCGGATCACTGACGCCGTGAGTGAACGTGCTGTTGCAGATAAAGGCCCGCGAGCACCATGGCCAGCCCCACCACGGTCGATCCCAGTATCGGCTCGCCCACCACGACCGCAATGAACACCAGCGACAGTGGTGGCGACAGAAAGATCAGGTTACTGAGGCGGGACGTGTTGGTTGCCTTCTTCATGGCCAGCAGCCAGAGCACAAACGCAATCCCCATCTCGAACGCGCCGACCCAGGCGGCCGCCACGACTCCCTGCCAGGCGGGCCACTGCCACCCATCCCAGACCGCCAACGCGAGGATCAGTGGCCAGGCCACCACAAAGTTCAGCAACAGCCCGGCAACCGGCTCCCGTGTATCACGCGTGTTGAAGATCCAATAAAACGCCCAGACCAGGGTGCTCAGAAGCGCGAGCCCCACCCCGGCGGCACTGGAGATCTCGAACGCCAGCGGCTGCCCTCGGGTGGCGATGACCAATACCCCGCCATAGCAGACCAATCCCGCCAGGATGTCCACGGAGGTCAGCCGGTGGCCGAGAAACGGGACCGACAGATAGGTCAGCGTCAGTGCCCAGGTGTAATTGATGGCCATGGCCTCCTGCGCCGGCAGCAGGTCATAGGCACCGAACAGCAGTATGTAGTACAGCACCGGGTTGATCAGCCCGAACCCCAGTGACAGTAACAGCGCCCTGCGCCCCGGCCGAAAGGTTTCCCCAAGCCGGCCCTGCCAGGCCTGCCAGGCAACCAGAACCAGCACGGAGACCGTGACCGCCCAGAACATGAGCCCCGTCCGGGAGAGGTATTCCAGCGACACCTTGAAAGCCGTGGCGGCCGTTGACCACAGCAGCACTGTGGTCACCCCCAGGATCATGGCCTGACGCTGATCCTTCATAGTCAGGCAAAGACCGTCACTGTCTGCTGGCTTCGGGCCACCAGCTCACCTGAGGAGCTCCAGATGCCGGCCCGGGTAAGACCGTAGCCATCCCGCGCCTGGTCAATAACAGCACGGTAAAGCAACCACTCGGCGGGATCGATGCTGGGCAGCGGATGCACCAGCTCCATGGTCCAGTTCAGCGTGCTGGCGGGCGCGGGCTGGCTCAGGCGCGGCAGTACAGCCGGCGGCCAGGTGTCCACCAGGGCCACCAGATGCGAATGGGTCAGCACCTGCGGTGGCTCCCGGAAACGCATCCAGCCGCCCATGGTCCGCTCCGAGGAGCCACTGAACGGAAACCCGCCCAGACAGAACCGCAACTCGTAATGGCGCAGGAACTCGGGCGTGACCCCCTCGATCTGCGGCATTGGCTCGGCGGAACCGGGATCCGGCGCCTCAGGGGCGGCTTCCGGCGCCACCGCCACCGCCGAATCACGACCCGATCCGAAGCTGCCCATCGCCACCAGGACTGTCCCGTCACCCTGGTGAATGCGACTCTCCACCTGGGTCACCGCCTTACCCTGACGCAGTATCTCGGCACTGACATCAACCGCCTCTTCCGGGGCCGCCGGCGCCACAAACGACAGGGAGAGTGAACGCAGCGGACGCTGATCCACCAGCTGACCACGCATGGCCTCATGGGCCATGGCCGCCAGCAGACCACCAAAGGTTGCCCGCCCCTGGGCCCAGTCCGGCGTCAGTTGCGCCCGACCTTCGAGGGCCGCGCCCATCAGGCTGTCAAAGTCACTCATCAGGATTCTCCCCGGTCATAGACCACAATACTGTACGGATAACGGTTGGCCTCCTCGCCCCCGGCGTGATCCTCGCGCGAGACCTCTTCCCAGCGACTGAGATCGACCAGCGGAAAGAACGTATCCCCCTCCACTTCCGCGTGAACCTCGGTCAGATAGAGCCGGTCCGCCACCGGCAGTGCCTCGGCGTAGACCTGGGCACCACCGATGACCACGGCCTCCTCGGCGCCATCGATCAGCCCCTGCCTTTCGGCCTGCTCCAGGGCCTGCTCAAACGAGTGCGCCACCCAGACGCCCTCACTGGACCAGTCGGTATCACGGGTGATCACGATGTTGCTGCGCCCTGGAAGCGCACGGCCAATGGACTCATGGGTTCGACGTCCCATGATAATGGGCTTGCCCATGGTCGCCCTTTTGAAATACTGCATCTCCTCCGGCAGGTACCAGGGCAGGCGGTTATTGCGGCCAATCACCCGGTTCCGGGCCATGGCCACCATCAGTGCAATACGCATGAACAGACCTCAGATGGCAATGGGGGCACGGATGGCCGGATAGGGCTCATAGCCGCTGATCCGGAAATCCGTTTCCTCGTAATCGAACAGGCTCGCCGGGCAGCGCTGCAGCTCCAGTCGCGGCAGCGGGCCCGGCGTGCGCCGCAGTTGCTCGTAGACGATATCGTCGCTCAGGTGGTTCTGGTACAGGTGCACATCCCCGAAGGTATGCACGAAGTCCCCGGGCTCCAGGCCGGCCTGTTGGGCCATCATGGCGGTGAGCAGGCTGTAGGACGCAATATTGAACGGCACGCCCAGAAACAGGTCCGCGCTGCGCTGGTAGAGCTGGCAGGAGAGCCGCCCATCCGCCACAAAGAACTGGAACAGGCAGTGGCATGGCGCCAGCGCCATGCGGCCTGCGCGCGCATTCTCCTGGGGCCCCTGGGATTCATCCGGAAGCTCCGCCGGGTTCCAGGCAGTCACCACCAGCCGACGGGACTGGGGCCGGTTGCAAATGCCATCCAGGACCTCGCTGATCTGATCCACGGTACTGCCATCCGGGCACTGCCAGCTGCGCCACTGTTTGCCATAGATCGGCCCCAGGTCACCGTCTTCCGTGGCCCACTCATCCCAGATCGAGACCCGGTTCCGCTGCAGCTCCCGGTTGTCCGTAGAGCCACTCAGGAACCACAACAGCTCATGGATGATGCTGCGCACATGGACCTTCTTGGTGGTCAGCAACGGAAAGCCCTGCCCCAGGTCAAAGCGCAGCTGGCGCCCGAAGACCGAACGCGTACCAACGCCGGTGCGATCCCCCCGGTCGACGCCGTTATCAATCACATCCCGCATCAGGGCCAGATAGGATTCCATCGTCAGGCAGCCTTTTTCTGTCGATAGGCAAAAAGAAGCAGTGCGGCACCGGCCAGGACCATTGGCAGCGACAGGAGCTGGCCCATGGTCATCCAGTCCATCAGGATGAACCCCAGCTGGGGATCCGGTTCACGGTAGAACTCGACCGCAAACCGGACCACCCCATACCCGGCAAGGAAAAGACCGGACACGGCCATCCGGGGCCTGGGCCTGGCGGAAAACCACCAGAGCACCACAAACAGCAGCACCCCCTCGAGCGCGAACTGATACAGCTGGGAGGGATGGCGCGGCAGGGCATCCCCGGCCTGCGGGAACACCATGGCCCAGGGCAGATCCGGCGACGTGGGCCGGCCCCAGAGCTCACCATTGATGAAGTTACCCAGCCGCCCCATGCCAAGACCCAGGGGCACTACGGGCGCAATGAAATCAGCGATGGCGAAGAAACCGGTGCCAATACGGCGGGCGAACATCAGCATGGCGGCCAGCACACCGAGTAATCCCCCATGGAAGGACATGCCCCCCTCCCAGATCTGGATGAGCCAGAGGGGATCCGCCAGAAAACGCTCAAACTGGTAAAACAGCACATAGCCAAAGCGTCCCCCCAGGATCACGCCCAGCGCCATATAGAACAGAAGGTCGCCCAGCTGTTCGGCATTGACCGGTGAATCCGCTCGGGTGGTCCGCAGCCTCGCCAGCGCCCACCCACCGACGAACGCCACCAGGTAGGTGATCCCGTACCAATGGATGGACAGGGGACCCAACGAAACAGCGACCGGATCGAATTGCGGATGTACCAGCATGAATGCCCTTAACCTGTAATCAGAAACCGCACACCAATAACCACCAGCAGCAGCGCAAACAGCCGCTTGAGCCAGCGCTCATCAAGCCGGTGTGCCAGCAGTGCGCCCACACGTGCAAAGGGGACGCTCATCAGAACAATGCCCAACAGCGCCGGGAGAAACACAAAGCCCAGGCTGTAGTCCGGAAGCCCCTCACGCCCCCAGCCCACCATGATGTTCGCCAGTGCGCCGGAGACCGCAATGGGGAAGCCGCAGGCAGCGGAGGTGCCCACCGCATGCTGCATCCGTACGCCCACCCAGGTCAGGTAAGGCACGGTCAGGGTGCCGCCACCAATACCGACGATCGCGGAAAGCCAGCCAATGCCACCGCCCACACCGCCCAGTTCCGCCTTGGCGGGCTGGCGGTCAGCGGCCATGGGCGACCAGCCGGTTACCATCTTCACGGCCGCCAGCAGCACAAAGACGCCGATGACCTGCTGGAGGGCCTCACCACTGAGCAGCCCCGCCGTCACCGCACCCAGCGCCGCGCCCAGCAGTATCCCCGCGGTCATGGGCCGGAACAGGTCCCAGCGGACGGCACCCTTGCCGTGATGCGTGCGGATCGAGCTCAGGGAGGTAAACACCACTGTTGCCAGCGACGTCCCGACCGCCAGATGCGCCGTCACCCCGTCGCTCACGCCCTGCCAACCAAACGCGAACACCAGCGCGGGCACGATAATGAGACCACCACCAATGCCAAAAAGCCCCGCCAGTGTACCGGCGACGGCCCCCAGTCCCAGATAGAAGGCCAGCGCTTCAAGGATGCCCATCTGACTCCACCCATGGTCCCATAAAGCCCAGCATGGTATCAGGCGAGGGTGACAGGTGACAGCTTACGCTCGGATGACGGCGTGGAAGGGCATGCTACAATCATGGGGTTCACCCGGTGGTGGCACCGGCAGCAACGGGAGTGGATGCATGAGTGACAGTGAGAACAGCACGAATGACAGCGCTAACACCGCCAGCTTTGAGGCCAGTATCCAGGAGCTGGAATCACTGGTACGCAAGCTGGAACAGGGAGATATGGCCCTGGAGGATTCGCTGAAGGCCTTCGAACGGGGGGTTCAGCTCACCCGCTCCTGCCAGCAGTCGCTGCGCGACGCGGAACAGCGGGTGGAACAGGTGATTGAAAACAACCAGGGGGAGCTTGAAACCCGCCCCTACCCGGAGGACAGCTCCGAAGCATGACGGCCCACGCCTTTCTCGAACAGACACGGACGCGCCTGGAAGAGGCGTTGGATCACAGCCTCCCGGCACCGGATGCCCAACCAAACCGGCTGCACCAGGCCATGCGCCACGCCGTCCTTGGTGGCGGCAAGCGCCTGCGTCCGGCGTTGGTCCTGGCTGCCTGCCGCTGTGGTGGTGGGGCGGATGATGCCGCCATGCCGGCGGCCGTGGCCGTTGAACTCATCCATGCCTATTCCCTGGTGCATGACGACCTGCCCGCCATGGATGATGACGAGCTGCGCCGCGGCCAGCCAACCTGCCACGTAGCGTTCGATGAGGCCACTGCGATCCTCACCGGTGACGCCCTCCAGACCCTGGCGTTCGAAACGCTGTCCGGCATCCAGTGTCCACCGTCAACCGTTGTCACCATGCTGCAGGAACTAACTGCGGCCACGGGCCACAAGGGGATGGCCGGCGGCCAGGCGCTGGATCTTGCGGCCACCGGCGCGCATCCATCCATCGACGCCCTGGAGGCCCTGCACCGATGCAAAACCGGAGCGCTCATTGAAGCCTCACTGGTGCTCGGCGCCCTCTGCGCGGGCGGCGACGAACGGCTGATCAGCTCGCTGCGCGCGTTCGGGCGCCGTATCGGGCTTGCCTTCCAGGTCCAGGATGACATCCTGGACGTGGAAGGGAGCTCACTTGTAACCGGCAAGCCCCAGGGCTCGGATACCGCTGCCAACAAGGCCACCTACACGGCCCTCCTGGGGCTTGAGGGCGCGCGGCAGCGCCTGGATGCGCTTCACCGCGACGCACTGGCGCAACTGGACGGGCTCCCCGGCGACACGTCCCTGCTCGCAGCCCTGGCTGCATTCATCATTGAACGTAACCATTGAAGCGGGCTGTTGTCACTGCCACGACGGGCGTCTTATTGTGCCGGGAAACGCGGGACTGAACTTCCGCGCCGTTTTCCCTATAATGCGGGGTTACCGTCAGGAATCGCCAAGGCAGCAAGGCCCGGATGCAGGATAAGACCGTATTCAACAGCATACCCACGCAGCGACCGGAAACGCCCCTGCTGGACCGTATCAATACGCCCGAACAACTGCGCTCGCTCAGTCGTGACCAACTGGTGCCCCTGGCGCGCGAACTGCGAGCCTTCCTGTTATGGTCCGTGGGCCAGTCCGGCGGCCACTTTGGAGCCGGCCTGGGCGTGGTCGAGCTGACCCTGGCCCTGCACTACATCTTCGAGACCCCGGAAGACCGCCTGGTCTGGGATGTGGGCCATCAGGCCTATCCGCACAAGATCCTGACAGGGCGGCGAGAGCTGTTGCGGACCATCCGCAAGAAGGACGGGCTGGCCGCCTTCCCCAACCGGGACGAAAGCCCCTACGACCATTTCGGGGTAGGCCACTCCAGCACGTCCATCAGCGCCGCCCTGGGCATGGCGCTGGCCGCGCGCCAGCAGGGGCGTAACCGCAAGGGCATCGCCGTGATGGGCGATGGCGCCATGACCGCCGGCATGGCCTTCGAAGCGCTGACCCACGCGGCGGACGTTCGCGCCAACCTCCTGGTGGTTCTGAACGACAACGAAATGTCCATTTCCCACAACGTGGGCGGGCTTTCCAACTATTTCGCACGCCTGCTCGCAAGCCGCACCTACCACCAGGTACGCGACGGCAGTAAGCGCGTGCTGGCCAACACACCCGGCCTCAAGGCACTGGTCCGGCGTACCGAGGAACATTTCAAGGGCATGCTGGCCCCGGGCACCCTGTTCGAGGAGATGGGTTTCAATTACATCGGCCCCATCGACGGCCACGATCTTCCCCTTTTGCTGGAAACCCTCGACACCATCAGCCAGCTTGACGGCCCCCAGTTCCTGCACGTGGTCACCACCAAGGGCAAGGGCTTTGGCCCCGCCGAATCCGACCCCGTGGGCTACCATGCCATCAACAAGATTGAGCCGGCACCGCCCGTGCAGCCGGCGGATGCGCCCAAGAAGCCCAAGTACTCGAACATCTTTGGCCAATGGCTGTGCGACCTGGCAGAGCAGGATGAGCGGGTCATGGGCATCACCCCTGCCATGCGCGAAGGCTCGGATCTGGTGGCGTTTTCAGAGCGTTTCCCGGAACGCTACTTCGATGTGGCCATCGCGGAACAGCACGCGGTGACCCTGTCTGCCGGTATGGCCTGTGATGGCGCCAAGCCGGTGGTGGCCATCTACTCCACCTTTCTGCAGCGCGCCTACGACCAACTTATCCATGACGTAGCACTGCAGAACCTGGATGTGCTCTTCGCCCTGGATCGCGCTGGCCAGGTCGGTGAGGACGGCCCCACCCATGCTGGCGCCTTCGACCTGACCTACCTGCGCTGTGTCCCCAACATGATGGTCATGGCCCCCTCGGATGAGAACGAAACCCGGCACATGCTCTACACCGGCTGGTGCCATGAGGGACCCGCCGCTGTGCGTTATCCCAGGGGAACAGGCCCCGGCGCGGTCGTGTCTGAGCACATGGAAGCCCTGCCCCCCGGCAAGGGTGTGGTGCGCCGCCAGGGTAAAAGGGTGGCCATTCTCGCCTTCGGGGCCATGGTGGCCCCGGCCCTGGAGGTAGCGGAATCACTGGACGCTACCGTTGCGGATATGCGCTTCGTCAAGCCGCTGGATACGGCTCTGGTCGAAAAGCTGGCGGCCAGCCATGACCTGCTGGTGACCATTGAGGAGAACGTGGTGGCTGGTGGGGCCGGAAGCGCCATCGCCGAGCACCTTCATGCTGAGGGCATCGGCGCGGAGCTGCTGCAGCTGGGCTTGCCGGACCGGTTCATCGATCACGGCAAACCGGCGGAACAGCTGGCGGACGCCGGGCTGGACGCCACCAGCATCCACAAGGCCATCAGCGCCCGCCTTTCACGGGGCAGTGACGGCGGTTTCGCCGTCGCCCAGACCTGAAACCTCAGGCCTCGGGCGGCGGATCGTCGTCCTGATGGGTGTAGAACCAATGCCCCATGCGTGAGCGCTTGGTATTCAGATAGGACTCATTGTGGGGGTTGCGGCCCACTTCCAGCGGCACCCGCTCGACCACATCCACGCCCAGATCCCGGAGCGCGTCCACCTTGCGGGGATTGTTGGTCATCAACCGGAGCTGACGGATGCCCAGGTGGTCCAGCATATCCAGGCACATGCTGTAATCCCGCAAATCCGCGGCAAACCCAAGACGCTCGTTGGCCTCCACTGTATCCGCCCCCTCGTCCTGCAGCCGGTAGGCCCGGATCTTGTTGAGAAGGCCGATGCCACGCCCTTCCTGGCGCAGATAGAGAAGCACACCGCGTCCCTCAATGGCGATACTGCGCAGCGCCTCCTCCAGCTGGTAGCCGCAATCGCAACGCATACTGTAAAGGGCGTCACCGGTAAGGCATTCGGAGTGGGTCCGCCCGAGCACGGGGTGGCCGTCGGAGACATCGCCCAGGCTCAGAACCACGTGCTCCTGGCCGGTCTCGACTTCCTCGAACCCATGCATATCGAACACACCGAAAGGCGTGGGAAGGCGACAGCTCTCGATGAATCGGACGATCACGGGCGATCCTCTCAGGATGATAAAGAGGCGCCAGTTTAACAGAAGGCGCAGCGCCGCTGAACGGGTCAGTCCGCGCCTTCCTCCGGCGCCTGCCAATGGCCGGAGCGGCCGCCCTGTTTCTCCAATAGGCGGATGCCCTCCATGACCATGCCCCGATCAACAGCCTTGCACATATCGTAGAGCGTCAGCGCCGCCACCGACACGGCGGTAAGGGCCTCCATTTCCACGCCCGTAGCCGCGTTCAGGCGGCAACGGCTCTCAATATCGATGCCATC
Source organism: Salicola sp. AFF1 (assembly GCF_056783195.1). Taxonomy (NCBI): domain Bacteria; kingdom Pseudomonadati; phylum Pseudomonadota; class Gammaproteobacteria; order Oceanospirillales; family Halomonadaceae; genus Salicola; species Salicola sp. AFF1. The sequence continues at coordinate 38,076 of NZ_JBXAYL010000011.1, read as the reverse complement.
CCGCTCCTGCCGGGGTGTGAGCCATATCTTGACCGAACTCAGGTTCAGGGCATGGCAGAGCGGTATCAGTTCATGGGTGCGCTTGGCCGCCATGATACCGGCAATCCGGGCCGTGGCGAGCACATCCCCTTTGGGATGGTCGCCCGCCAGGATCAGTTCCAGAGTTTCAGGCTGCATCCGGATGGTGCCACCGGCCCGTGCTTCGCGATGGGTCTGGGCCTTATCGCCCACATCGACCATGTTCGCCGCACCGGCTTCATCCACATGACTGAGACCGCTCATCCTTCCTCCTTCAATGCCACCAGAAGCCAATACCGGCCACACCACAACCGCCATGACGGCGGCTTATCGCTACATCACCGTCATCAACCCCGCCCAGAGCGTAGACGGGCAGCGCCACATCGGCCACCATTGCCTCAAAATCATGCCATCCCAGTGGTGACCGTTCCGGATGGCTGATCGTCGTCTTCACGGGAGACAGAAACACGTAATCCGCACCCAGTGCCTGGGCGTGCACCAAACCAGCGTCATCATGGCAGGAAATGCCCAGACGATAGGCCCCGCTGACGGGTCTTTCGGTATGGCGACTCGCCTCATGCCAGGGCAGGTGCAGGCCATCGGCGCCAGGCACCGTGACCAAGCGTTGTGGTGCGCCGTGGAGCAACAGCTGACAGCCCGCCTCATGAGCCACGCGCAGGCTGTCTTCAGCAAGCGCCCTATAGGCCTCGTCATCCAGCTCCGGACACCGCAGCAGGCACTGACTGCCTGCCCTGCCCTGTAGTCGTTCCGCAAGCCGGTGCGGCGTCACATCCGGTCCCGTAATCAGCGTCCGAGCTGGCAGCTGCAGGACCTCGATCATGCGGCGATTGGCGGCCGGGAACGCGTCCGCATCCAGGGTTGCCACATCCAGCCACATCAACGGCTGGCCTTCCTGCCCCCGGGGCTCCCCGGACCAGTCAGTGACGCGGTAGAAGTCAAGCTGAACCCGACGGTCGCCATAGTCATGGCTGAGGCTCAACTCAAAGCACAACGCCTGCTCCGACATCCCCAGCCCGACTTCCTCATGCAGCTCACGCACGAGCGCGGCAGCCGCGGACTCCCCTTTCCCTACCTTTCCGCCAGGGAATTCCAGAAGCCCCCCCTGATGCTGGCGAGCATTGCGACGTGCCACCAGAACCTGTTGGTGAGCATCCTGCCAGCGGCAGACCGCCGCTACCGCTACATGCAGTGTCTTCAACGGCTCAGGTCCGGTATTCGGCGTTGATGGTGACGTAGCCATGGGAGAAATCACAGGTCCAGACCCGTTCCACCGCACTGCCCCGGCCGAGATCGATACGGATGGTCAGCTCCTGTTGGTCCATCACGGCCTGGCCGGCTTCCTCGGTGTACTCCGCGGCCCTTGCGCCATGGCGCACGATGCATACATCGTCCAGGTGAACTGACACCCCTTCGATGGCCAGGGCCTCAATTCCCGCGCGCCCGAGCGCCATCAGGATGCGTCCCCAGTTGGGATCCGCCGCGTAGAGCGCCGTCTTCACCAGCGGTGATTCCGCAACGCTAAAGGCCGCCCGGCATGCTTCACTGGCTTCCGCAGCCCCCGCTACCTCAACGGTAACGAACCGGGTAGCCCCTTCCGCGTCCCGCACAAGCGCCTGGGCCAGCTCCAGAAAAACGTCCGCCAACGCCTCACGCAGTGCCGGCACCACCCTGCCATCGGCATCCAGCACCTCGGAAGCACTCTGGCCGGTCGCCGCCAGCACGCAGGCGTCGTTGGTCGACGTGTCCCCGTCCACGGTGATGCGGTTGAAGGTCGTCTCCACCAGCTCGTGGACCAGTGATTCAAGCACCCCGGCGGGAATAGCAGCATCCGTGGCCACGAAGGCAAGCATGGTGGCCATGTTGGGCCGGAGCATCCCCGCCCCCTTGCTGATGCCGGAAATGTGGACCGGTTCACCATTGATCATGACCCGCCGGGTTGCGCCTTTTGGCACTGTGTCCGTGGTCATGATAGCCGGGGCAGCCGTTGCCCAGCCATTGGCATCAAGATTCGTGACCGCTTCCGGTATGGCCTCCAGCATGCGGGCCAAAGGCAGGGGTTGCCCTATGACACCAGTCGAAAACGGCAGTACCTGTTCCGCGCCCACGCCAGCGGCCTCTGCAACGGCCCGACAGCAGGCACGGGCATCCGACAGGCCCTGCTCACCGGTACCGGCATTGGCATTGCCGGTATTGATCACAAGGTAGCGCGGTCGCCCGGCCGCCAGCGCCTGTTCCGCAACCAGTACCGGCGCGGCGCGGAACGCATTGCGTGTGAATACAGCACCGACGGCGCTGCCTTCAGCCAGCTCCATCAGTGCCAGGTCATCACTGCCCGGCTTCTTGATGGCCGCGTCCGCCGTACCCAGCCGAACACCGGGCACGGCATGGAATTCAGGGAGAGGTGCGGGATTGACCGCCATAACGCTTATTCCGCCTTGCCGTGACAGTGCTTGTATTTCTTGCCGGAACCACAGTGGCAGGGTTCATTACGACCGACCTTGCGACCATCACGCACAAACGGCTGCTGGCTAACTCCCGAGTCGTCGTCATCACCGGTACTCTGGTTCCCACCCGCCTCGCCTTGCTCTGCGCCGGCGGGCGCCTGGGCGCTGGCCTCGTCATGGCGGGCCTGAGCGCGCGCCAGCTCCTGCTCCAGTTCTTCACGCCGCTGGCGTTCCATCTCATCCAGCTCTTCCTGGCGCTGCACGCGCACCCGGGAAATCACCCGAACCACATCGAACTTGATGGATTCCAGCATGTTCTGGAACAGGTTGAACGCCTCGCGCTTGTATTCCTGCTTGGGATTGCGCTGCGCGTAACCACGCAGATGAATACCTCGACGCAGGTGGTCCATGTTCGCCAGGTGCTCCTTCCAGAGCGTATCCAGGGTCTGAAGGAAAACCTGCTTTTCGAACCGGCGCATGGTCTCGGAGCCAACCACGTCCTCCTTCTCCTGGTACACACGGATGTGTTCCTCCAGGATCCGCTGACGCAGCTTCTCCTCATACATGCCCTCTTCCTCGAGCCAGTCCCTGACCGGCAGCTGCAGGCCAAGCTCGCTCTCAAGCTTCTGCTCCAGCCCCGGGATATCCCATTGCTCGGGCATACTCTGGGGCGGGATATGCTGGCTTATGACGGCATCCACCACATCTTCGCGCACCTGCTGGATGAGCTCCGAGATGTCCTCGGACTCCATCACTTCATTACGCTGCTCGTACACCACGCGGCGCTGGTCATTGGCAACGTCGTCGTATTCGAGCAACTGTTTCCGAACATCGAAATTGCGCCCCTCGACCTTGCGCTGGGCCTTTTCGATGGAGTTGGTCACCATCCGGTGCTCGATGGCTTCACCCTTCTGCATGCCCAGCGCCTGCATCATGTTCTTGACGCGATCCGGCGCAAAGATCCGCATCAGGTCGTCCTCCAGGGAGAGGAAGAAACGGGACGACCCCGGATCCCCCTGGCGCCCGGACCGACCGCGCAGCTGATTGTCGATCCGGCGTGACTCGTGACGCTCGGTGCCGATAATGTGCAGGCCGCCAGCCTCCACCACGGCATCATGGCGCCTCTGCCAATCCTGCTTCACCGCTTCGATGTCGGCCTCGGAGGCATCCTCGCCCAGATCCGCCAGTTCCGCATCCAGGTTGCCGCCCAGCACAATGTCGGTACCCCGGCCCGCCATGTTGGTGGCAATGGTCACGGTACCGGGGCGACCAGCCTGGGCGATGACGTGGGCCTCCTTTTCGTGCTGTTTCGCGTTGAGCACGTTATGGGGGATGCCCGCCTCCTTCAAAAGCCTCGACATCACTTCCGAGGTATCAATGGAAGCTGTGCCCACAAGGACCGGCCGCCCGGCGGAAACCTCGTCCCGGATCTCGTCAATGATTGCCTGGTACTTCTCCTCCTTGGTGAGGTAGATCAGGTCGTTGTAATCGGTGCGGTTGACCGGCTTATTGGTGGGTATACAGACGACATCCAGACCATAGATCTGGTTGAACTCGAATGCCTCGGTATCCGCGGTACCGGTCATGCCGGCCAGCTTGTCATAGAGGCGGAAAAAGTTCTGGAAGGTGGTGGACGCCAGCGTCTGGCTCTCGGCCTTGACCTCAACGCCTTCCTTGGCTTCCACCGCCTGGTGCAGGCCCTCGCTCCAGCGCCGGCCCGGCATGGTCCGGCCGGTATGCTCGTCAACAATGACCACCTGACCATCGTTGACAATGTAATCCACGTTACGATGGAACAGGTGGTGGGCCCGCAATCCTGAATGGATATGATGGAGCAGACTCAGGTTGGCCGCGGAATAGAGGCTGGAGTCCTCCTCCAGAAGGCCGGCTTCACGCAGTAACGCCTCAACCCGTTCATGGCCCTGTTCCGTGAGTTCCACCGAACGCGTTTTCTCATCAATGGTGAAGTCGCCATCCGGCTCCTCCTCCGCATCCTCGGAGGATTTCTCCAGGTGTGGAATGAGGTCGTTCACCTTGCGATAGATGTCCGTGTCGCTCTCGGCGGCTCCAGAGATGATGAGCGGTGTTCGCGCCTCATCAATCAGGATGGAGTCCACTTCGTCAACAATCGCAAAGTGAAGCTCTCGCTGGACCTTGTCCTCCAGACTGAACGCCATGTTGTCTCGGAGGTAGTCAAAACCGAACTCGTTGTTCGTGCCATAGATAACGTCCGAGGCGTAGGCCGCGCGCTTATCCTCGGTGGACTGGCCGGCCATGACCACGCCAACGCTCAACCCCAGGAAATTGTAGAGCTGCCCCATCCACTCAGCGTCACGCCGTGCCAGATAGTCATTCACGGTGACCAGGTGAACGCCTTTACCGGTAAGCGCGTTCAGGTAGATCGCCAGGGTTGCCACCAGTGTCTTGCCCTCACCGGTACGCATTTCCGCAATGCGTCCTTCGTGCAGCGTAATACCACCGATCAGCTGGACATCGAAATGGCGCAGTCCAAGGACCCGGTCACTGGCTTCGCGCACCACTGCAAACGCTTCCGGAAGGAGATCCTCCAGCTCCGCACCATTATTGAGTTTATCCTGGAACTCGTTGGTCTTGGCTTGCAGCGCCTCATCCGAGAGCGCCCCGAGGCTCTCGCCAAACTGGTTGATGCAATCCACCAGTTTGTACATGCGCTTGATTTCACGGGCATTCTTACTTCCGAAAAGACGGGTGGCCAGCTGTGAGAACATAATCCTGATTCATTTTCCTATAAGCCCTGTCCGGATGGGCGCCGCGATAGAGACAGGGCGGAACAGATGGAGTCGGCGCTGTGGAACACAATAAGGCACTGCATTCTAACGCCATTTTACTGACAGGGAAAAGCGGCTGCCGTGAGCTGGCCGGCAGTACGATCACATGAAATCGGTCGGGTTCTGTCGATTCCCGTTTTTGACCACCTCAAAGTGTACATGAGGGCCCGTGGAACGCCCCGTCGAGCCCATGGCCGCAATCTTCTGGCCCTTTTCCACGACCTCGCCTTTTTTCACCAGGATTTTCTTGGCGTGAGCGTAACGGGTCTTGTAGCCGTCACCATGGTCAATTTCCACCAGGTAACCGTAACCGCCCTTCTTGCGGGCAACGGTTACGACCCCGGCGCCAACGGCGATCACGTCACCCCCTTCGCGGCCGGCAATGTCCACGCCGGTATGCCAGGCGCGCCGGCCGTTGAAGGGATCGGTACGGTAGCCATAAGGGGACGACTTCCACCCCCAGGTCACCGGCCGGCCATCCACCTCCCGCTGGCTCTCAAGCTCGCGGTTGGCGATGAGCCGTTCCAGCAACGTAAGCTGCTTTTCACGGGAGCTGAGCCGCTTCTCAAGGGCGCTGATCTGGCGCTCAAGCCCCTGGGTCGTCTGGCTCTGCCCAGCTCCCCCGGATTCAGGCCCTCCCATGGCGGGAGCGGATTCAAAGTTGAACTCTTCTCCGGAAAGATCCGCGGATGCCACCAGGTTCTGCCCCAGGGCATCCACGCGCAGGGCCCGTGCCTGAAGCTCACCCACACGTCGCGTCAGCGCCGCGATCTCATTGTCGGCACGGGTTTCGATCCGCTCCAGCTCCGAGCGGGCCTGCTCCAGCCGCTGTTGCCAGCGCTCAACCATCCGGCCATCCGCGGCCATGCCGGTATTCCCGGAGTAAACCGCCAGCTGGTAACCCCCCCAACCAGCACCGGCCATCATCAGTACCAGGCTGGCACCGGCTGCAAGCAGCGTATGACGTCCCGGCGCAAAGACCCGGGCTCTGCCGTGGTGGCGGCCTACAAAAAGTATGTTCATAGGTTCACCCGAACTCTTTGTCTTTACGACCTCTGTGTCCTGAGACCCCGCGGCATCCAAGCCCGTCTATTGATCCTGTAAAGGATCAAAAGCATACTCGAACTTTGAGTGTAACGAAAACTTAATTGTGAGACAGATCACGGAAAGGGTCCGTTACAATTTTAACCTCTTCTTGGAGTCACAGGTAAACGTCCATGGCCCGGGAAAACCGCCCCGCTCACCCGCTCGACAGTGGCTCGGATGGCCCGCTCAACCGGCTCCTCAGGCAGGCGGAACAGCATCGACGGGTGGAAACCGTCATCCTTGAAGCTCTGCCCGGAAATCTGGCCGACTGCTGCCGCTTTGGCGGCTACGCGAACGGTGAACTCACCCTTCTCGTTACCGACAGCACCCGTGCGAGCCAGGTCCGCTTCCAGCAGCGGGCCATCGTCCGCAACCTCAGGCAGGATGAGCGCTTCAGCCAGGTCTGGCGCGTGCGCGCCCGGGTACAGCCCTGGCATGACCCACGCCCCAGAACAATCAGGGAACGCCCGGAAATGACTTCGAAAAATGCAGAACTGCTCAGGGAAGTTGCAGAGGAAACGGAGGACAGTGGCCTCAGTGGGGTACTGAGGCGCCTGTCCTCGCATGCCCATGACGGGCAATAGTCGGATTCAGCCGGTCGCTGCCAGGCTTGGCTTGAAGTAGGAGATAGGGGCTTTGGCCTCGTCGTCAAAGGTCACGACTTCCCAGGCATCCTCTTCCGCCATGAGCTTGCGGAGGAGCTTGTTGTTGAGGTCGTGCCCCGACTTGAAACCACGGAACTCACCAATCAGGCTGCTGCCCATCAGATAGAGATCACCAATGGCATCGAGCATCTTGTGGCGTACAAACTCGTCATCGTAGCGCAGGCCATCCTCGTTCAGGATACGATAGTCATCCACGACAATGGCATTGTCTACACTGCCACCAAGGGCGAGGTTCATGGAACGCAGTGCTTCGATGTCCCGCATGAATCCGAAGGTCCGTGCCCGGCTCACCTCCTTCACGAAGGAGGTACTTGAAAAGTCCACCGTGGCGTTTTGGTTGCGGCCTTCGAAGACAGGGTGGTTGAACTCGATGGTGAAGCCCACCTTGAAGCCGTCAAAGGGTGTGAAAGTGGCCCACTTGCCCTCCTCCTCAACGGTTACCTCACGCTTGATGCGGGTAAACCGTTTCGGCGCTTCCTGCTCGGCAATGCCAGCGGACTGCAGCAGGAACACAAAGGGCCCCGCGCTGCCGTCCATGATCGGCACTTCCGCCGCGCTCAGCTCCACATAGCAGTTCTCAACCCCGAGCCCGGCCATGGCCGACATCAGGTGTTCCACGGTGCCAACACGAACCCCATCCTTCACCAGAGTGGTGGAAAGCATGGTTTCGCCGACGTATTCGGCCCTCGCCTCCACCTCGACAACCGGATCCAGATCGACTCGCCGGAAGACAATGCCCGTATCAGCCGGGGCCGGCTTCAGCGTCAGGAACACTTTTTCGCCGGAGTGGAGCCCGACGCCCGTCGCTCTGATGGTGTTTTTCAGGGTACGTTGTCTGATCATGGTGTCATTGTTCCGTCATAGACACGGCTTAGACTGCTGCCGTAATTTGCGCTTACTGTAACAGATGGCATTCATGGATGCCATTTATACAGTCCGTGGAAAACCGAGACATTGGCCGCGGAGACGCGCAATGCCCCGGCCTTCCCGCGCCTCTTCAGTCCGCCTGCCGACGCAGGAATGCCGGAATGTCGAGGTAGTCGACATTGGTATCCTGCTCGCCCTGGCTCTCCTGATCAACCGCCGCGCTGCCCTCACTGGCCACAGCGCGCCGGCGCAGCACCGCTGGACGATCCAGCTGATTATAGTCGGTCTTGCCGTCCATGCTGCGGGTATTGTCCACCACTTTCTGGGGCGCATCCGCCTCGGCATTGAGACCGGTCGCTACAACGGTCACCTTCAACTCGTTCTCCATTTCCGGATCGATCACGGTACCGACCACGACGGTTGCGGATTCAGAAGCGAACTCACGCACAATGTCGCCTACCTCGCTGAATTCGCCCAGGTTCAGATCCATGCCGGCGGTAATGTTCACCAGGATGCCACGCGCACCCTGCAGGTTGATGTCATCCAGCAGCGGGCTGCGGATGGCCCCTTCGGCCGCCTCTCGGGCCCGCTCCTCGCCAGTCGCCCGGGCTGTGCCCATCATGGCGTTACCCATCTCGGACATGACCGTCTTCACATCGGCGAAGTCCACGTTGATCATGCCGTTGCGGGTAATCAGGTCCGCGATGCCCTGGACCGCCCCCAGCAGCACGTCATTAGCGGAAGCAAAGGCGTCCAGAAGACTGGTTTCCTTGCCCATCACCGTCAGCAACTTCTCGTTGGGGATCGTGATCAAAGAATCCACGGTCTCCTCAAGCGCCTTCAGGCCAGCGTCCGCCACTTTCATTCGCTTGCCGCCTTCAAAGCCGAACGGCTTGGTAACCACCGCCACGGTCAGAATGCCCATTTCCCGGGCGACCTCAGCCACGATGGGCGCCGCGCCGGTGCCGGTTCCGCCGCCCATACCGGCGGTGATGAACACCATGTCCGAGCCCTTCAACGCCTCACCGATGCGGTCCCGGTCCTCCATTGCAGACTGACGGCCGATTTCAGGATTAGCGCCGGCGCCCAGCCCTTTGGTGATATTCCCGCCAAGCTGGATCAGGGACTTGCTGTCCAGATCCTTCAGCGCCTGGGCATCGGTATTCGCGCACAGAAACTCCACGCCTTCGATTTCGCTTGCCAGCATGTGGCGGACAGCATTGCCACCACCGCCACCAACACCGACAACCTTGATCACCGCGCTTTGCTCTACGTTGTCTACCAGTTCAAACATTCCCCTTCTCCTTCCGTTTGAGAGCGGCTTGTGCCGCTTTTATTGCTGTATTGACTCCGACTCAAAAATTCCCGGTGAACCACTGCTTGATTCTCGCCAGGAGTGAGTTCCCCGCAGGCTGAGAGGAGCCGCCCCCGCGCCCCTGCTCCGCCTGCCGGAAACCGTACATCAGCAGCCCCGCGCCGGTGGCGTACACCGGGGTTCCGATCACGTCGCTCATGCCCGTCACGCCCGACGGTGTGGCCAGGCGCACGGGCGCGTGAAAGATCTCTTCCGCCAGCTCAACCGCGCCTTCCATCATGGAAGAACCGCCCGTAAGCACGATGCCCGCCGGGACCAGATCCTCAAAGCCGCTACGCCGCAGTTCCGACTGGACCAGTGTGAACAGCTCCTCGTATCGGGGCTCCACCACCTCAGCCAGCGCCGCGCGCGACAGATCCCGGGGCGCGCGGTCGCCCACGCCAGGAACCTTGATGGTTTCCTCGGCCCCCGCGAGCTGGGTCAGCGCGCAGGCATAACGGGTCTTGATCTCTTCGGCGTTCTGCGTCGGGGTACGCAGCGCCATGGCGATGTCATTGGTGACCTGGTCTCCGGCGATCGGAATCACCGCCGTATGCCGGATGGCGCCCCCGGTGAAGATGGCGATGTCGGTGGTGCCCCCGCCAATATCCACCATGCACACGCCCAGCTCGCGCTCATCGTCCGTGAGCACCGAGTAGCTGGACGCCAGCTGCTCCAGAATGATGTCGTCCACGTCCAGGCCGCAGCGGCGAACGCACTTGTCGATGTTCTGCACCGCATTAACCGCACAGGTGACCAGGTGGACCTTGGCTTCAAGGCGCACTCCGGACATGCCCAATGGCTCCTTGATGCCCTCCTGATTATCGATAACGAACTCCTGGGGCAGGATGTGCAGCACCTTCTGGTCCGCGGGAATCGCTACCGCCTGGGCCGCATCAATGACACGGTCAATGTCAGGCTGGGTCACCTCCCGGTCACGGATGGCAACGATGCCATGGGAGTTCATGCTGCGGATGTGGCTACCGGCAATACCGGCATACACCGAATGGATCCGGCAGCCAGCCATCAGCTCCGCCTCCTCCACGGCCCGCTGTATCGCCTGAACGGTCGTCTCGATGTTGACCACCACGCCGCGCTTGAGCCCGCGTGATGGATTCGAGCCGATACCGGCGACCTCGATGGAACCGTCCGGATTCTGCTTACCCACCAGTGCCACCACCTTGGAGGTGCCGATGTCCAGCCCGACGATCATGTTCTCTGTGTCTGCCGATGACATAAACTCAGTCCCGTGATTCAAGAATCTCTCCAGCGCACTGCAACCCCGTTGCCATAGCGCGCATCCACCCCCGTAATGGCCGGCGCCACGGGCGCCAGCCGGGAGTCGTACACTGTCATGAACCGTTCAAAGCGCTCCCGGACCCGATCCCGACCCAGTGAGACGCGTATGCCGTTATCCAGAAGCAGCGTCCAGGCGCCTCTTGCCTCCAGGCTGACGCCTTCAAGTCCAACCCCTTGCGCCGCCAGCTTTTCACGGAAAGCCCTGGCTTGCTTAAGTACCTCGCCCGCCCGCCCCGCCGGTCCCTTGAGCCGGGGCAGGTCCAATGCTGCCGGATTGGCGGGACGAAACACCTCACCCTCGCTGCTGATCAGTGCGCGGCCATTCCACAGAGCCGCTGGTTCATGCTCGCGCACACTGACCGTCAGGGTTCCGGGCCACTCCCGCCCCACCGCGGCGCTTTCAACCCAGGGCATAGTCTCGAGCTGGGCCTTGACCCTGGTAAGATCCGTCGCGAAATAGCTTGCTCCAATAAAAGGCGCCAGTTCTCGCTGCAGCGCCGTTTCCGTAACCCGTTCCGGTTCGCGCTGCACCTGGATCTGACCAAAGTCCCGGTCCAGAAGCTGGACTCCCTGACCGATCGCCCAGGGCAGCACGGCGGCAATGAGCGCGACCAGTCCTGCAAGCGCCACCTGGCGCCAGGGTACCTGCCGCACCGCAGCGCTCCCCATCCGCAAGAGCAGGCGCAGCGCCGATGGATCCTCCACCATGGGACTGGCACCACGCTGGCGCGTGGTGCCGCCCCGTGTGTCCCGGATCCCAAAAGGCTGAAGCCCCGCGCTCATGGAGGGCCCTCCAATGACTGTTCCAGGATCCGGACACAGAGTTCCCGGAAACCGATACCAGCCGCCTCCGCGGCCATGGGCACCAGGCTGTGATCGGTCATGCCGGGAATGGTGTTCACTTCCAGCAGCCAGAAGCCTCCGCTGGCATCCTGCATGACGTCCACCCGGCCCCAACCACAGCCATCAATGATCCGGAAGGCGTCCAGCGACAGCTGCCGGATGCGTTGCTCGTGGGCGTTATCCAGACCACTGGGCAACATGTACTGGGTATCATCCGAAAGGTATTTGGCCTCGAAATCGTAAAAAGTATGGTCTGTCGCCAAACCGATAACCGGCAGCGCCTGTTCCCCCAGGATGCTCACCGTGTATTCACTGCCGGTTATCCATTCCTCAACCAGGACCAGTGGGTCATGCTCGCAAGCCTGGGCATAGGCTTCCTTGAGCTCCGCCACGGTTCCGGCCTTGCAGACGCCGATGCTCGATCCTTCCCGGGCCGGCTTGATGCCGAGCGGTGCACGCAGCTCACCCAGAATGGCTTCCGCCTCATCCTCGGAACGCATGAACCGGAAGGCGGGCGTGGGCAGCCCGGCTCCGGCGAACGCGTACTTGGTGCGAAGTTTATCCATCCCCAGCGCCGAGGCGAGCACGCCACTGCCCGTGTACGCCAGCCCCGCCTGTTGCAGGATCGCCTGCGCGGTACCGTCTTCGCCCCCGCGCCCGTGAAGGGCAATGAAACACCGGTCAAAGCGGCCTGCCGCGGCCAGCTCGAGGATCGCGGTACCCTGAACGTCCACGGGGTGGGCATCGACGCCCGCTGCCTGCAAAGCCTCAGTGACTGCCTGCCCACTCTTGAGCGAGACACTGCGTTCCGCCGAATCGCCGCCCATGAGCACGGCAACCCGGCCCAGGGCCTGCGCCTGCGCGACGCTGACGCGGTATTCGTCAGGGGTCGTCATGATCACCTCCCCTCCCCGTCAGGCCATTGGCGGCAAGACGTGCCGACAGCCCACCGATGTCACCGGCGCCCTGGGTAATCAACAGATCGCCCGGCGCCAGCAGATTACCCAGAAGATCCTCAACCCGATCCCCTTGCTCGACGAAAACCGGATCCAGCTGCCCCCGCTGGCGCATGCTTCGGCACAAGCTGCGGCTGTCCGCACCCGGAATCGCCTGTTCGCCCGCCGGGTAGACCTCCAGCATCAACAGAACGTCCACCGTCGACAGCACGCGTACAAAATCGTCATAAAGGTCACTGGTACGGCTGAACCGGTGCGGCTGGTAGATCATCACCAGGCGACGCTCGGGCCAGGCATCGCGCACGCCCTGAATAACCGCTTCCACCTCGCGCGGATGATGCCCATAGTCATCCACCAGGGTGACGCTGCCCCCCGCCACCGGGTAGTCACCGTAGACCTGGAAACGCCGGCCAACGCCGGAGAACTGCTCCAGCGCCCTGAGAATGTCGGCATCCGCGACCCCCTCGTCCGTGGCGACGGCAATGGCTGCCATGGCATTGAGAACATTGTGACGCCCCGGCATGCGAAGCCGGACCTCAAGATCCGAGTAGCCCTCGGGGCGAAGGGCGCGGAAACGGGTACTGAATCCATCCGTGCTCACGTCCATGGCCCGGTAGTCAGCGTCCTCGCTGAACCCGTAAGTGAGTACGGCGCGCGACATACGCTCAGCCACTTCACGTACCCTTGGATCATCGCAGCACATAACGCTGACGCCGTAGAAGGGCAGACTGTGCAGGAACTCCACGAAGGTCTGCTTGAGCTTTTCGAAGTCACCGCCGTAGGTGTGCATGTGGTCCGCATCAATGTTGGTGACCACACTGATCACCGGCGTCAGGTGCAGGAAGGAGGCATCGCTTTCGTCAGCTTCGGCCACCAGGTAACGGGAGCGCCCAAGCTGGGCATTGGTGCCTGCGCTGTTGAGTTTGCCGCCAATCACAAACGTCGGGTCCAGCCCGCCTTCGCCCAGAATGGAGGCAATCAGGCTGGTGGTTGTCGTCTTGCCATGAGTGCCGGCCACAGCAATACCATGGCGGTAGCGCATGATTTCGGCCAGCATCTCAGCACGCGGCACCACCGGCACCCGGTTTTCCCGTGCCATGGCCACTTCCGGGTTGGTCTCATCCACCGCGCTGGAAACCACGACCACGTCAGCATCCGCACTGTTCTCGCCCCGGTGACCGATGGCGACACTGATACCAAGTCCGCTAAGGCGCTGGGTGACACCACTTTCTCGAATATCGGAACCGGTGACTTCATACCCCTGGTTGTAGAGCACCTCTGCAATCCCGCTCATGCCGGACCCGCCAATGCCGACAAAATGGATACAGCGGATCCGCCGCATCTCGGGCACATCATGAACCATCGGGCTGGTATTGCGCTCAGCCATTGGCGGCCTCCAGACAGTAATTGACAACACGTTCAGTGGCATCCGGGACCGCCAGTCCACGGGCCTTCTCCGCCAGGACGCGCAATGCGTCCCGGTCCTCATTCAGGCGCTGGAGCTCCCGGGCCAGGACTGATGGCTCCAGCTGCGACTGGGGCATCAGCAGCGCCGCCCCCGCGTCGCTCAGGTAGCGCGCGTTGGCCGTCTGATGGTCATCCACGGCGTGCGGGAAAGGCACCAGGATGGAGCCCACCCCCGCACAAGCCAGTTCCGCCAGGGTCAGGGCCCCCGCCCGGCACACCACCAGATCGGCCCAGCGGTAGGCTTCCGCCATATCCTCAATAAAGGGCACCACGTCCGCCGCCACACCCGCTTCGGTATAGAGCTCCTGGGTGCTGTCCACGTGATCGCCGCCACACTGGTGACGGACTACCGGTCGCTGGCCAACCTCCAGCAGCGCCAGAGCCTCCGGTACCCCTTCATTGATGGCGCGGGCACCCCGGCTGCCTCCAAGGACCAGAAGCTTGAGATGTTCTTCCTGACCCACGCGTTCGCCCGGCTCTGGCAAACCGGTCAGGTCCTGTCGCACCGGATTGCCCGTACACCGGGTCACTGTTTGCTCCCCAAATGCCCCTGGGAATGCCTCCAGCGTGATCTCGCTCAGACGCGCCAGCCACTGGTTGGTCATGCCGGCAATCGCGTTTTGCTCATGGATTACCAGCGGGCGACGCAGCAACCAGGCGGCCAGGCCGCCCGGCCCGGCCGCAAAGCCGCCCATGCCAAGCACACAGTCCGGGCGGTACCGCCGCACCACCACCAGCGCCTGCCACAGCGCCCGCACCAGCTTCACTGGTGCCGCCAGCCGCGCCAGGGCACTCTTGCCACGCAGCCCGGAGACCTCAATCAGATGCAGCGGGATATCCCGGTTTCCAATCAACCGGCCTTCCATGCCACCGCTGCTGCCCAGCCAGGCTACGTCATGCCCTTTCTCCCGGAGTGCCTCCGCAGTGGCCAGGGCCGGGAAAACATGCCCCCCGGTACCGCCCGCCATGATCAGGAACCGCTGGCTCATGGTTCACCGCCCTCCTGGGCACCCTGGTCTTCCACTTCCATCTGGACCCGCGCAATCACGCCGATACTCACACAGCTCACGATGAGGCTGGAGCCGCCATAGCTGACCAGCGGCAGGGTCAGCCCCTTGGTTGGCAGAAGGCCGGTATTGACCGCCATATTGATATACGCCTGGAGCGCCAGCAGCAGGGTCAGGCCATAGGCCAGGCACGCCCCGAAGGTCACGCCGGCGTCCCGGGCCTGACGTGCGATGCGCAGTCCGCTCACAACAAGCACCGTAAACGCCGCCAGAATGCACAGTGCGCCCAGCAGGCCAAATTCCTCGGCGGCAATGGCAAAAATGAAGTCCGTGTGCGCCTCCGGCAGATAGAACAGCTTCTGGATCGAGTTGCCCAGACCCACCCCGGTCCACTCACCACGACCGAACGCGATCAGGGCCTGGGTCAATTGATACCCGGAATTGAACTGGTCCTGCCAGGGATCCAGGTAGGCCACCAGGCGCTCGATCCGGTAGGGTTGACTGAGCAACGCGGCCCCCGCCAACGCCAGGCCTGTCAGGCTCATCACCAGGAACCGCCCCAGCCCGACACCACTGACGAAGATCACGCCAAAGGCCGCAGCCATCAGCACCACCACGGCGCCGAAATCCGGTTGCGCAAGGAGCAGCCCGGCAGCAGCCGCCAGTATCACCAACGGCTTGATCACGCCCGGCCAGGTATCCACCACTTCGGCATGACGGCGGACCACGTAGCCCGCCACATAGAGCACCAGCAGCCACTTGGCCGCTTCCGAGACCTGCAGGTTCACGGGACCCAGTGGAATCCAGCGGGAACTCCCATTGACCGTGATGCCGAGCGGCGTCAGCACGACCACCAGCAACACAAAGGCAAGACCCAGCCACAGCCAGGCGCCCCGAAGCCACCAGACCAGTGGGATGTTGGCCGCCCCCAGCCCCGCCAGACAGCCAATCACGGCATACACGCTCTGGCGCAGAACAAAATACAGTGGGCTGCCATGATTCTCGGCAGCAACCTCCATGGAGGCCGAACCGATCATCACAATGCCCAGGGTCAACAGTGCCCCCGCACTCAGCAGCAGCGCCATCAGTTCCCACCGCGGCGCGCGTAGGGGCATGGCTTGAGCAGCAGCCGTCATAGCGCCTCCACGGCCTGGGCGAAGGCATCGCCCCTGGCCTCATAGCTGCTGTATTGATCCAGGCTTGAACACGCTGGCGACAGCAATACCCGGTCTCCGGCCTGAGCCTTTGCCGCCGCCACCGAAACGGCCTCTTCCATGGTGCTGACGCGACTGCTGCCGGCCACCAGAGGGCCAAGGATCTCCTCAAGAAGGGGCCCGTCCTGCCCCAGGAGCACCAGATGACGAACGCGTCCGGCAACCACCTCGCTCAACGGCGACAGGTCGGCGCCCTTGGCATCACCCCCCGCGATCAGTACCAGTTGCCCCTCCGCTGGTGAGAGGCTTTCTATGGCGGCCCGGGTTGCGCCCACATTTGTTGCCTTGGAGTCGTTCACCCATAGAACGCCCTGATGTTCCCGGATACTCTGGCTCCGGTGTGGCAGCCCCCGGAAGCGCCGCGCCGCCGTTAGCATCGGTGCCATGGGCAGGCCCGCCGCATTGCCCAGCGCGAGCGCAGCCAGCACATTGACGATGTTATGCATGCCCGCCACTGCCAGCTCATTGGCGTGGACCAGGTTGTCCAGACCGTGGGTGAGCCAGAGACCGGTGTCGTCTTCCCGTGTGCTGAACACGCCCAGATCCACCCGGAAGAGCCCGAAAAAGTGCGGCACCATACCCTCGTTCAGAAGGGGCTGACTCAGGGGGTCGTCCAGATTCACCACCGCACTGCGGGCCCCCTGGAAGATGCGGTGCTTGGCCTGGAAATAGCTCATGCGATCGGGGTAACGGTCCATGTGATCATCGCTGACGTTCAGAACCGTCGCTACGTCGGGCTTCAGGTCCGTGGTGCGTTCCAGCTGGAAGCTGGAAACTTCCAGGATGTAGAGTTCGATCCCCGGCGCCACCAGATCCAGGGCGGGGGTTCCCAGATTGCCCCCCACCGCGGCGTTCATACCTGCTTCCACGGCCATCTCACCCACAAGCGTGGTAACCGTGCTCTTACCGTTGGAGCCGGTTATCGCCACGACGGGAGCCTCAACCGCCTCGCGGAACAGATCGAGATCGCCGGAGATCCGGGCACCCGCCTCGGCAGCCGCCACAATCGCCGGCTCGTCAAGGCTGATGCCAGGACTAACAATGAGTTCATCAAAGCCACGGAACCAGGCAGGATCGAAGGCACCGGTTACCACTTCCACATCCGGCCAGCGCTCGCGCACGTCGGCAAGGCCAGGCGGCTGGGCACGACTATCCGCCACGGCCAGCTGGCGCCCCCGTGCATGGCAATGACGCACGCACGACAGGCCGGTAGCCCCCAGCCCGACAATCAGCGTCCGACGATCCGATGCAATCAATGCCATGAGCGTCTGCCCTACCTCAGCTTCAGGGTCGCCAGACCCACGAGTACCAGAATGACGGTGATTACCCAGAACCGAACGATCACGCGCGGCTCGGGCCACCCCTTGAGTTCAAAATGATGATGCAGCGGTGCCATGCGGAAGACCCGCCGGCCCGTGAGTTTGAACGAAGCCACCTGAATCATGACCGACAGGGTCTCCACCACGAAGATACCGCCCATGATGAACAGCACGATCTCCTGGCGCACAATGACCGCCAGCACCCCAAGGCCCGCGCCCAGTGCCAGCGAACCAACGTCCCCCATGAAGACCTGGGCGGGATAGGTGTTGAACCAGAGAAACCCGAGCCCGGCGCCGATCAGCGACCCACAGAAAACGATCAGCTCGCCGGTACCAGGAAGGTTCGGGATCTGCAGGTAATCCGCAAAGTTGGCGTGGCCGGAGGCATAGGCAAAGATCCCCAGCGCGGCTCCGACCATGACCGTGGGCATGATCGCCAACCCATCCAACCCGTCCGTAAGGTTCACGGCGTTACTGCTGCCGACGATCACCAAATAGCTCAACACAACAAAGGCCACCGGCCCCAGCAGCAGGCCAAATTCCTTAAAAAAAGGCATGATCAGAGTGATTTCCTGGGGCAATGTGGCGGTGGCATAAAGCGCACAGGCCGCCAGCAGCCCCGTCACGGACTGCCACAAATATTTCCAGCGGGCGGGCAGCCCCTTGGGATCGCGCGCCACAACCTTGCGGTAGTCGTCAATCCAGCCGATGGCGCCAAACGCCATGGTCACGCCCAGCGTGATCCACACGTAGCGGTTGCCCAGATCCGACCAAAGAAGCGTACTGAGCGCCACGGACACCAGGATGAGCGCTCCTCCCATCGTGGGCGTTCCAGCCTTGCTCAGGTGCGTTTCAGGGCCATCGTCACGAACCGCCTGCCCAATCTGGTACTGGGCCAGATGCCGGATCATGGAAGGACCGATGAGCAGTGACAGCACCAGTGCCGTCAGCACCCCGAGAATGCCCCTTAGCGTCAGGTACTGGAATACGGCAAAGCCGCTGATGTACTGCGCCAGAAAATCAGTCAGCCAAACTAGCATGCGTCATTGTTCCTCTCTTTGAGACGGGTGACCGCCCGGTCCATGCCCGCACTACGCGACCCCTTGACCAGAACGGAAGCGGTCTCCCCCACGTCATCCCACAGGCGGTCCGCTAATGCCTCCGGAGTCTCGCCAATGTGGATCCCGTCACCGAAGCCGCTGGCGTAGTCGCTCGCATGCTCACCGGTGACCATGAGTTGTTCGATGCCCAGACCCCGGGCCAGCTCACCCAGGGCCCGATGCTGCTCGGCGGCGTCCGCCCCGAGTTCCGCCATGTCCCCCAACAGCGCAAAACGCGGCGCCGGCATGGCAGCCAATGTCCTTAGCGCTGCTTGCATAGAGGCCGGATTGGCGTTGTAACTGTCATTGAGAACGCGAATGCCCGGCCGCAGCGCAATGGGCTCCAGCCGGCCGGCAACCGCGGGGGTCTTCGCCAGGCCAGCGGCAACCTGTTCCATACCCACGCCCAGGCTGTGCGCCGCGGCAGCCACCAGCAGCGCGTTTGCCACGTTGTGGCGGCCCGGCAGAGGCAGCCGGATAGGGGTGGTAGGGACCAGGTCGCCGACCAGGCTGAAAGCAAGGCCATCGGCATCCTCGTGGACCGATTCCGCCCGGAAGCTGGCGTCGTGACTCCCCGCCGCGGACACGCTGAGGACGCGGCGCATGCCAGCGCGTGCGCGCCATTCCTCAAAGGCGGCGTCGTCATGGTTCAGTACAACAGTGCCATCACCCTGAACGGTTTCGATCAGCTCGCCCTTGGCGACAACAATGTTGTCCAGGCTGCCAAAGCCTTCCAGGTGTGCTTCACTGGCATTGGTGATGATGCCCACTTCAGGTGCCACCAGTGCCCCGGTCCAGGCGATCTCGCCCAGCCCACTGGCCCCCAGCTCCAACACGGCGTAATCGGTATCCGGCCCAAGCCGGAAAAGCGTCAATGGCACCCCGATCTGGTTGTTCAGGTTGCCCTCGGTGGCCGTCACGGCGCCGGCCTCGGCAAGCACCTTCTGCATCATCTGGCGCGTGGTCGTCTTGCCGGAGCTGCCGGTGATGGCAACCATCCGCCCGCTGTATTCAGCGCGATTCAGGGCTGCCAGGCGGCCCAATGCGTAATGGCTGTCACGCACCTGGACCACTGGCATGCTCGCATCCACTTCCTTCTCAGCGATGATGGCGCAGGCGCCAGCCTTTTCAGCCTCGCGCACGAAATCGTGACCATCGAACCGCTCGCCGTTCAGCGCCACGTAGAGGGCACCTCTCTCCAGGGTCCGGGTATCGATACCGATCCGGCTGAAGAAGAGATCATCGCCACGCAGTGTGCCCTCAACCAGAGGGGTGATTTCGGCCAGAGAGAGTGCCCGCATCATGCCGCTTGCCCTCCCTCGCCGATCAGCCGGCGCACGACCTGGGCATCACTGAAGGGTGACCGGATACCCTCGCGCTCCTGGGTGGTTTCATGCCCCTTCCCCGCGATCAGGACCATATCCTCGGCCCCCGCTTCCCGGAAGGCGGTCCCGATTGCCTCCTCGCGGTCATGGATCACCTTCACGCCCCTGGCATCAGCCACCCCGGAGAGGATATGCCCGGCAATACCCGCGGGCGCCTCGTCACGCGGGTTGTCATCCGTCACGATCACATGATCCGCCAGGCGCGCCGCCACTTCCCCCATCGCCGGGCGCTTGGCCTTATCCCGATTGCCTCCACAGCCAAAGACGCACCAGAGCTCCCCCCCAACATGGGGCCTGAGCGCTTCGAGCGCCTGCTCCAGCGCTGCTGGCGTATGCGCATAATCAATGACCAACGCCAGGCCGCTGGCCGCGACATGCGGCTCCAGACGCCCGGGGGGTGCTTTCAGCTCAGGGGCAGCAGCCTCAATCACCGTCCCAGGCACCCCGATGGCCAGCGCGGTCGCACTGGCCGCGGCCAGGTTCTCCGCATTGAAGCGGCCAATAAGAGGGGTGGTCAGTGACAGCTGCCCCATACGGGTATCCAGGGTAATCTCCATGCCATCCGCAGCGGCACGAACACCCTTGATACGGCAGTCAAGCTGAGGCGCTGCCTGGCCGTAACGCCACCGCCGTGTTTCCGCCGGGAGCTGAGCCATCAGTTGAGCGCCAAAGTCATCATCGGCATTGATCACGGCCACTTCCGGTTCGTGCTCTGTAAACAGGCGCGCCTTGGCAGCGCCATAAGCGGTCATATCCGAGTGGTAATCAAGGTGCTCTGGCGACAGGTTCGTGAATACGCCAGCATCGAACCGGACGCGATCCACGCGCCCCTGCACCAGCGCATGGGAGGAAACCTCCATGACCACAGCCTTCGCTCCCTTATCCCGGAACTCGGCAAGCAGGCCGTGCACCCGCACTGCATCCGGCGTTGTGTGGTAGGCCGGCTCCCGGAACGAACCAAAGGTATACCCCAGGGTCCCCATGGTGGCCGTTGGCATGCCTCCAGCTTCCAGAATGGAAGCGATGAACCCCGTTACCGAGGTTTTGCCGTTGGTTCCCGTCACGCCAATCACAGTGAGATGAGCCGAAGGGCAGCCATAGAAATGATCAGCAAGGCACGCCAAGCAGCCCGCAAGCCCCACGACCGGCACCAGGACCGCGTCGCAGTATTCCCGCGGTGCGCCTCTCGTTTCGGATTCAAGAAGGATGGCGGCGGCCCCGCGCTCCACGGCATCGTCCACATGGGCCCAGGCATTGCCACTGCTGCCAGCCAGGGCGACAAAGGCATCACCCGGACGGATAAGGCGGCTATCGGCTATCAGGCCATGGACCCACACATCCAGTATCGACGGAAGATCAACCCGATCCCGGAGCAGACTCTTGAGGCTGTGCGCACCGTGGCTCATCCCTGACCTCCTTCAGAGCCCTTGGCTTCCTGCGCCATGGACGTGCCCCGGCTGGGGCTGACATTCAGCAGCCGCAAGGCATCGCCCATAATGCGACCAAAAATCGGGGCGGCCACTTCACCGCCGTAGTACTCCGTACGCGACGGCGCATCAACGGCCACCACGGTCACCACCTCCGGTTCGTCCACCGGTCCCATACCCGCAAAAAGCGCCTTGTACTGATCGGACTCGTAGCCACTGGCACCGACCAGGTGCACGGTCCCGGTTTTCCCCGCCAGCTGATAGATCCCCTGGTCCGCGCGCGACCCAGTCCCGTCTTTCACAACCTTGGCCAGCATCGTCCGGACCTGACGGGCGGTCTTGCGCGACATCACCCGTTCGCCACGCGGCGGCTCATCGTTCTTCAGCAAGCTGACCGGGTAGCGCACACCGCCATTCGCCAGCGTCATATAGGCCTGAGCCATCTGCAGCGCGTTCACACTGAGCCCATAACCGTAGGAAAGCGCCGCTACCTCAACCGGACGGAGGTTAACGCTCGCCGGCAGAATCCCCACCGACTCGCCCGGAAAGCCGATGCCAGTGGACTGGCCAAAACCCACGCGATAGAAAAGACTCTGGAGCTGTTCCCCCGAGAGGTCCGAAGCAACCCGGCTGATGCCCACGTTGGAGGAGTGCACCACAATACCCGTGAGCGATAGCCGGCCGTAATCGCGGTGATCCCGGATGGTGTAAGCCCCCATCTGGCGATAGCCGGGACTGGTATTGACCATGGTATGGGGCGTGAACTTGCCGGACTCAATGGCCGCAGCCGCCGTAAAGGGCTTAACGGTGGAGCCCGGCTCGTAAAGGTCCGTAATCGCCCGATTACGGACCCTCGCCGGATCCCGCTGCCCCCGGTCATTGGGGTTCAGGGCCGGCTGGTTGGCCATTGCCAGCACCTCGCCACTGTCAACATCCATCATGACCACGGTGCCACCACGGGCTTCATGGGCCTCCACCGCAGCCTTGAGCTCGCGGTAGGCGAGATACTGCAGCCTAAGATCCAGGCTCAGGGTCAGCTCGTTACCAGGCTGGGCTTCACGGATCGGGCCCAGCTCCCGGATTGTGCGCCCGCGGTTATCACGGAGCACGCGCTTGCTGCCCTTGTCCCCTGCCAACCATTCGTTGTAGGAAAGCTCCAGGCCCTCCTGGCCCTGCTCATCAATGTTGGTGAACCCAATCACATGCGAGGTCACCTCGCCAGCGGGATAATACCGGCGGTATTCACGCCGGCTGTAAACGCCACTAACCCCCAGGTCCATGACACTTCGCGCAAGGGCTGGCTGAACCTTACGACGCAGGTAGAGGAATTCGCGTTCACTGTTATCTGCAAGACGCTCCCGCAGCTTTGCCTCGTCGAGCTCAGCGACCTTCGCCAGCTTGCTGATGGCCGGATCATCCGGCCCCAGTTCCCCGGGGTTGGCCCAGAGGGTTTTCACCGGCGTACTAACGGCAAGAGGCTCGCCGTGGCGATCCCGGATCACGCCCCGGTGGGCGTCAATAGGCTCCACGCGGGCCGTCCGGGCCTCGCCCTGGCGCCGCAGGAACTCGTTATCCAGAACCTGCAGCTGCACCAGGCGTCCGGCCACCGCAACGGCGGCCCCCATTACCGCAACGAGCACAAGAAGGTGCCGCCAGGGTGCCATGGGCACGCGGTCGCGCCTGCGAGCGGTCTGTTGGTGTTCTTGTTGTCCCGCCATGAATCTACCGCGTCGTAACGACTACAATGTCATCGCGGGCGGGAACCTTCATATCCAGCTCCCGCGCCGCGCGCCCTTCCACATGGCTGTGCGCACTGAGCGCACTCTGTTCCAACAGTAATTGGGTCCACTGGCGCTGGTAGCCATCCCGCTCATCCTGGAGGTCGCTGAGCGTGCTATACAGCGACCGGTTGAGATAGGAGGCATGCACCACCGCCAGCGCGGATGCTGTCAGCGCCACGAACATCAACAGGGTTACCAGTACCCTGACATCCCACAGGGAGCGAAAAATGCGCGCGGAAATGCGGCCGGCGGCGTCCAGCACCTGATGCCAGCGCAGAGCCCGCTCACTGGCGGAAGACCGAACCGCTGTCGCGCCCATGGTCAGGCCTCCCCACCGCTGCATCGCTCCAGAACGCGCATCACCGCGCTACGCGCCCGTGCATTGACACTGCGTTCCGCTTCCGATGCCTGAACTGCGCGCCCCAGGGTACGAAACCCGGTTTCTTCCATTTCCGCCGTCACAGGGACCCCCCGCGGCAACTTCGGCCCCCGGCTGCAATCGCGCATGAATCGTTTCACCCGGCGATCCTCCAGTGAATGGAAACTGATCACCACCAATCGCCCTCCCGGCGCCAGATAATCCACCGCTTGCCGGAGCGCCTCATCCAACTGTGGCAATTCCTCGTTCACCCGGATCCGGATCGCCTGAAAAGAACGGGTTGCCGGATGCTTGTAGCGATCCTCAAACGGCACGGCTTCCCGGATCAGTTCCGCCAATTGCCCTGTGCGGGTAACGGGCTGCTCCTGCCGCACCTCGACGATCCGGCGGGCAATCCGCTTGGCAAAGCGCTCCTCGCCGTAGTCCCGAAGCACCCGTGCGATCTCGCGCTCATCCTCCCGGGCCAGCCAATCGGCTGCACTCTGGCCGGTGTCCGGATCCATGCGCATGTCCAGCGGCCCGTCATGGCGGAAGCTGAAGCCGCGCTCGGGTTCATCCAGCTGCGGTGAAGAGACCCCCAGATCCAGAAGAACGCCGTCCACCCTGGACCACCCCGCCTCTTGCAGAACGCCGCCCAGGTCCCCAAAAGCCCCGCGCTGAACACTGACGCGGGCGTCCTGAGCCGCCAGCTCCTCAGCCACCAGTACGGCTTGCGGGTCACGATCCAGAACCAGCAGTCGCCCGGACTCATCCAATCGCTCCAGAATGGCCCGACTGTGGCCTCCCCGGCCAAAAGTGGCGTCCACATACTGGCCCGCCGGCGTAGTCACCAACGCATCAATGGCTTCCTGTTGCAGTACGGACTCATGCACCATGACCACTCTCCAGCCTCCGCCTAGAGCGACAGAGACTTCATCTCCTCGGGGATTTCCTCATCACCATCATCTTCCTCAAGCCAAGCCATCCAACGATCTTCGCTCCACAGCTCCAGCTTGCGGCCCTGCCCAACCAGATAGAGCTTTTTTTCCAGACCGGCGTAATCACGCAATGTCTGCGGAATCAGGATCCGGCCCGCGCTGTCCAGCTCCATAGGGCTGGCGTAACCGATGAGCAACCGCTGGGTGCGACGGACCGCCTTATTGAAGCTCGGTAACGCCTCAATCTTGGGCAGGATCTCCTCCCATTGCGGTTCCGGGTAGACCAACAGGCAGCGCTCCTCGGTATGGGCTGTCAGCACAATACGGCCACCACACAGGGTTTCGAGATCCTCACGAACCCGCGCGGGAATCGCCACTCGCCCCTTAGCGTCCATATTGATCGCATGACTTCCGAGAAAGTTTGTCATGGCCGGATTCGCTACCCCGATTCAGTGACCGGGATCACCACTTGACCCACTGTCACCACCCAAAACCCACAAGACACCACCTGATGCCACTATTTACCACTTGGCGACACTATAAGAAGACTCCCGGGGCAATGCAAGAAACCCCAGGCCGCCTGGAAGGTCCAAAAATGCAGCTGTGCCAGTGATTTAGGAGAGGATGCAATGAACGGAAGGTAACGCGAAGGTAACAAATGCCGCCTTTTCAGAAACCTGGAGACACCTCCAAGAATCTGGATCAAGATCAAGATTTTTTTGCTATAAGAAATGAAGAAATCGAAAAACGAAAAAATAAGGAGGGAGGCCCGGGGCTTCCTTCACGGAAGCGCCGGGCCTATACGAGCCCGCCTGTAAGCCGGGTTCTGTCAGGTGCAGTCATTCCTCTGGGATCTGCGTCACCGCAGACCTCAAGCAGCCTACCCGAGTCCGGTGCGGGCCACACCCTTGGACTCCTATTTGGCCTTGCTCCGAGTGGGGTTTACCGTCGCCGTGGACTGTTGCCAGCCACGCGGTGCGCTCTTACCGCACCTTTTCACCCTTGCCGGCGGCCCTGAGGCCGCTTAGGCGGTTTCCTTTCTGCTGCACTTTCCGTCGGCTCGCGCCGCCCAGGCGTTACCTGGCACTCCGCCCTGTGGAGCCCGGACTTTCCTCCCTTCCCGTGTCAGAACGGGAACAGCGACTGCATAGCGGACTCAGCATGCAAACTAACGGCTCCAGCTCCGTTTTACAAGGCCTTTATTCCTGCCCCTGAAGCCCCAGCGCCCGCTGATAAAGGCCACTGCGCCCCTGCCCGGTGATCCGTGCCGCCATACGCGCCGCATCACTCACACTCAGGCGGGTCATCAACTCCGAAAGCAGATGGTCGGAGTCCACGTCCAGCCCGGAGACCTCGACCCCTGTCCCGGAAACCACCAGCACAAACTCGCCTTTCAGCGGGATGGCGCCCTCGGCTACCCAGTCAACAAGCTCGGCCACGGTGCCGTAAACCGACTGTTCATGGGCCTTGGTCAGCTCTCTCGCTACGGTGGCCGTACGCTCGCCACCAAAAGCCGTCACCATATCCGCCAGGGTACCCGCAACCCGCCGGGGTGACTCGTAGAACACCATGGTACGGGCCTCGCGAGCCAGCGCCTCCAGCGCCCGCCGGCGGCCGGCCGGCTTTGGAGGCAGGAACCCCTCGAAGACAAAACGGTCCGTCGGCACGCCTGCCACCGCCAACGCCGCGGTCACCGCACAGGCACCGGGCACCGTCACCAGTGGCAGCCCCTGCTGCCGCGCAGCCCGGACCAACGCGAAGCCCGGATCAGAAACCAAGGGGGTTCCCGCATCCGACACCAACGCCAGCGTCTCGCCTCTGCCCAGCCACGCCAATACCTGATCCAGCTGACGTTCCTCATTGTGTTCGTGAACCGCCGTGAGCGTTTTGCTCAGCTCCAGGTGATCCAACAGCCGCAGCGTCTGGCGGGTATCCTCGGCAAGCACCCGATCCACCCCCGCAAGCACCCAGGCTGCGCGCGTACTGATATCCCCCAGATTGCCGATGGGTGTTGCCACGACATAAAGGGTTCCTTTCTGTAAAGTCTCGGCCATGCTCAGACTGCCATTACCTGTTAGAATCGTTGCGTTTCGATAACGTCAAACCACCTGCGACAACGCCAGCCGAGACGCCCATGACAATCCGTTCGCCGGTCCTGACTGTTTGCCTGCTGCTGTTCATCGCCGGCTGCGCCGTGGAGCCCCCTTCCGCGCCCGAGCAGCAGCCCACCACGATCCAGGGGCTGCTCAGTGCCGCCTCGGAAACCAATGATGCCAGCCTTCGCCAACAATATCAGCTCAAGGCGGCACAGATGCTTCAGGCCAAGGGGGCATTCGTCAGCGCCCGCTCGCTGCTGAAAGCGCTGGACGCGAAGCAACTGGCGACCGATTCCAGAAACCAGTACCTCTGGCTGCGCAGCCGTGACCTCGTTAAACGAGGCGACTCGAACGAAGCGCGGGCGATGGCCGAACACCTGGATCCGCGGCTGCCCCTGCGACTGCCACCGGAAAACCGGCGTAGCGCTTTCGCGGCCACGGCGGGCGTTTTTGACCTCGCGGACCACGCCCTGCTCAGCGCCCGGACCCTGATCCTCTGGAGCGCAAGCGACGTCCGTGCGCCGGAATCGCCCAATGAGCGCATCTGGCGTACCCTGCGCAGGGTCTCCCGCTCCGAACTCAAATCCATGAACCAGCCCAACCTGGACGAGCAAACCCGGGGTTGGCTGGAACTCGCGCTCCGGCTGAAGGCTTACGAGCGCCATGAAGTGGAAGCCCGCTCGCGAGCCATCAGGGAATGGGAACAGGACTGGCCGGATCATCCCGCGGCGGCCCCCCTCCCCGGGGAACTCGCCCTGTTGCGTGAACTGGAGGCATTGCGTCCGGATTCAATAGCGCTCGCCCTGCC
Organism: Salicola sp. AFF1; assembly: GCF_056783195.1. Lineage (NCBI taxonomy): Bacteria > Pseudomonadati > Pseudomonadota > Gammaproteobacteria > Oceanospirillales > Halomonadaceae > Salicola > Salicola sp. AFF1. The sequence goes on along the minus strand of NZ_JBXAYL010000011.1, from coordinate 10,816 downwards.
ATTGAGCGGCCCTCTCGCGGGCGCGGGCGAGGCCGTACGCGAAGGGTTTCTAGCGGCCTACTACCAGGACCTGGCCGATCCGGAACGCGCCACCCCGGCCGTCAGTCTCCATGACACCCATGGCTCCACATTCAGCAGCCTCTATGCGGAGCTGCGCCGGAAAAATCCGGATCTTGTGGTTGGCCCGCTCCGCAAGCAACCGGTTCAGCAGCTGACATCACAGCCGGCGCTGCCGGTCCCGGTACTTGCTCTCAACTACCATCGCGGAGCAGAGACAACCCCGGATAACCTTTTCCAGTTCGGACTGGGCAGCGAGGATGAGATGCGCGCTATCGTCCAGCGCCTGAAACAGGATGGCCACGAGCATGTGCTTGCGTTCCTGCCAGAAGGAGACTGGGGAGTGCGGATGGAGAAGGCGCTTCGCCAGGCAGCGGATGAGTATTCAATCAACCTCCTGGAAGCCTTGCCCTATGCCGAGGAGAGCAACCTGAATCAGGTAGTGGCAGACGGCTTCCGCATTAATCGCAGCCGCCGCCGCGCGAATGCCCTGATGCGACTGACCGGCACGACCATGCATTTTGAACCGCGCCGCCGCCAGGACATGGATGCCATCATACTCCTGGCTTCTCCGGAGAAAGCGCGCCGGATCAATCCGCTTTTCGCGTTCTATTTCGGAGGCAACCTGCCGGTTTATGGCAGCTCTCTGCTGTATCGAGGCATGCCGGACCAGGCAAGAGACAGTGACCTGAATGGCGTCCGCTTCACGGATATTCCCTGGGTTGTGGGTGAAGCGCCTGAGGAACGCACCACCCTGCATTCGCTGTTCCCGGAGCTGGCGGAACAATATGATCGGCTCTTCGCACTGGGCTTTGACAGTTACCGTCTGACCCACCAGCTTCAATTGCTCAACGAAATCCAGTCATATCGGGTCGACGGCGTTACGGGTACCATTCGTAACGCCGGCAACGGCAGTTTTGAGCGGATCCCTGAATGGGCGATTTTCCGTCAGGGCAAGCCAGAACCACTTGCGGAACCGGATGCCAAAACTGACGTTAACCAGTAACCCCGCAAGGCACAGGGAGCAGGACACGGATGGACAGGCGCAGACAGGGACAGGATGCGGAACGAGCAGCAGCTGACTATCTGGAATCCGAGGGAATGCGGATACTGGAGCGCAACTTCACCTGCCGAGCCGGTGAGATCGACCTGATCGGGGACGACGGCGATTCACTCGCCTTTATCGAGGTCCGTGCCCGCCGCGAAGCAGCACTTGTGGACGGGGCCACCTCCGTGGACGAACGCAAGCAACGCAAGCTCATCCGGGCCGCCCGGTTCTACCTGCACCGTTACGGCCTGGACAACTGCTTCTGCCGTTTCGACATGATCGGCGTCACGATCACCGAAGCACACGGCTACAAATTCGAATGGATCACCAACGCTTTTGATGCGACACGATGAGTGACACAGAACAACGCTTTAACCAGCATATTGCCACCCACATGGAATGCATCGGTGAAACCGCCAGCATTGTGGCGCCTGTACTGGGCCAGGCGGCCGAAGCGATCGTGGAAACCCTGCTGAGCGAACGCCAGGTTCTGGTATGTGGCAGCGGCAAGGCCAATGCCTTTGCGCAGTATTTTGCCAGCTGCATGCTGGCCTATCACGAAACGGAACGACCGGCCCTGCCCGTGGTCAACCTGGGCTCCGATGCCACCACACTAGCGGCCATTGGCCTCAACAACCGACTCCAGGAAGTATTTTCGCGTCAGATCCAGGCCCTGGGGCATGAAGGGGATTCACTACTGCTTCTTACTGATGACGGTAACCGCTCAAGCCTGATCCAGGCCCTACAGGCCGCTCACGACCGCGGCATCCGCGTCATTGCGGTAACCGGTCGCTCGGAAACGGATATCCACGCCCTGTTTAACGAAGAGGACATCGATATCACCCTTCCGGACGTCGGAACCGCCTGCACTGCCGAGCTCATGGTCGTCATCCTTAACGCCCTATGCGCCGAGGTCGAGGCCTGCCTGTTCAGCGATGGCTGACGCCAGCTACTTCACAACCTTGAGGTTGGGGCGTTTGGAGTTGGTTTCCCCGCCACTGTCGCTGTCATTGTCCTGATCCACCTCGTCTTCCGAGGGGCCGTCCGGCGGCTCCGGATCACCCGGCTCCTGCCCAAAGACCATTCCCTGCCCGTTTTCCCGGGCGTAAATGGCCATCACCGCATAGGCCGGAACATAGATGCTGACCGGCACACCGCCGAAACGCGCGGTAAAGGAGACCGCATCATCTCCAAGCACCAACTCCTTAACCGCGGACGGACTGATGTTGAGAACGATCTGGCCATTCGACACATAATCCGCTGGCACCTGCACGCCATTCATGCCCGCATCCACAACCAGGTGGGGCGTCGCACCATTATCCAGGATCCAATCATTCAGTGCCCGGATCAGATAGGGTCGACTTGATCTCATTAATTGCTCTCCGGTCTTGCCCGATCCGCCTCGGGATCAGGTTCGCATGTCCTCTTCAGTGTCGGAAAGGCTGGCCTTAAAGCCCCGACGCTCGAAAAGCCGCTCCATATACTGCTCCAGCGGTTTAATCCCCTTCTCCGGAAGCTCAATGCCAAGTGCCGGAAGCCGCCAGAGCACAGGCCCGATACAGCAATCCACAATCGTGAACTCTTCACTGAGGAAGAACGGCATTTCCTGAAACAACGGGGCTGCCCCCACAAGGCTTTCACGCAACTCCTTCCGTGCCCGCGCCGCGTCACTGGCCTTCCCGGCCTCTATCCGGTCCACCAGCGAACACCAGTCCCGCTCCACACGCCATCTCATCAACCGGCTATGAGCCCGCGCCACCGGGTAAACCGGCAACAACGGCGGGTGCGGGAAGCGTTCATCCAGATACTCCATGATGACATTGGGCTCGTAAAGCACCAGATCCCGATCCACCAGTGTCGGCAGCGCGTTGTAGGGGTTCAGGTCGGCAAGTTCCGCGGGAGGGTTGGACGGCTCGACATTGAGCACGTCAGCGGTCACCCCTTTCTCCGCCAGCACGATCCGTACCCGGTGACTGTAATGGCTCTGCGGGTCGGAAAAGAGCGTCATCGATGACCTTTTGGTCACAGCAGCCATAGCGTTACCCCATGATGTCGCCAGTCGGGAAGAAGGGACTGAACATAGAAGGCCCGGTACAGGGTACCGGGCGCTGGAGGAAGGATTATACCGGATTCCCTCAGTGGATGTCTTTCCAGTATTCGCGGTTCAGCAGGTACGCAAAGATAAAGAAGACACCAATCCAGATCAGAACGTAAACACCAATGCGTTTACGATCCATCAATGCGGGCTCACCCAGATAGACCAGGAAATTCGTCAGGTCGTACATGGCCCGATCGAATTCCTTCGGTTCCATGCTGCCTTCGATGGCCCAGTCATCACAGATTTCATCGCCAACTACTTCACCCGTGGACGGATCCACTTCCGGCTCTCTCCCGAGATGGGGCTCCTCCGCACAGAGACCGCCCTGATTGACCATCACATGAGGCATCCCCACTTTGTCGAACACGACGTTGTTGACCCCGTGCGGGCGGCTCTCATCCTTGTAGAAACCCCGCAGATAGGAATAGAGCCAGTCCGGGCCGTTGACGCGCGCCGTCAGTGTCAGGTCCGGCGGTGCCTTACCAAACCAGGACGCCGCCTCTTCATCAGGCATGGCGTTGTGCATCAACTCGCCGAAACGAGCCTCAGTAAAGATCAGGTTCTCCTCATAGAGTTCCTTAGGAATACCGAGATCTTTTGCCACGCGCTTGTAGCGGGAATAGTCCGCCGAGTGGCACCCCATGCAGTAGTTGGTGAAAATCTGGGCACCGCGCTGGAGTGAGGCCTGATCGCCCAGATCCGGCTCCATGTGATCAAGATGCGCGCCACCCCCGGACCCCATGGCGAGGGTCGGAATGCTTATAGCCAATAGTAACGTCAGAAGCTGTCTCATTTGGATGTCACCCTCTCCGGAACCGGTTTTGTGGTCTCCATCCGCGTGTAGAACGGCATGAGGATGAAGAAACCGAAGTAGATGGCGGTACCGATCTGCGCCAACAACGTCTTCGTTGGTGTTGCCGGTTCGGCGCCCAGGTAGCCGAGCATCACGAAGCTCGCGGCGAACAGAGCCAGTGCACCACGGCTGAACCAGCCCTTGTAACGCATTGACCGTACCGGGCTCCGGTCAAGCCACGGCAGCACAAAGAGAATCGCAATCGCAGCCCCCATAACGACAACCCCCCAGAACTGTGAGGACAGCCCCAACAGGTTGAAGGTGATCGCCCGCAGCATTGCGTAGAAGGGCGTAAAGTACCAGACAGGCGCGATGTGATCCGGCGTCTGCAGCGGATCCGCCTCCTGGAAGTTGGGCTTCTCAATGAAGTAGCCACCCATTTCCGGGAAGTAGAAGACAACAATGGCGAACACGGCCAGAAAGACGGCTATCGGCACCAGGTCATGGACGGTGTAGTAGGGATGGAACGGAATACCGTCTTTTGGAATCCCGTTCTTATCCTTGTTCTTCTTGATGTCGACGCCATCCGGGTTGTTGGAGCCCACTTCGTGCAGCGCCAGGATGTGCAGAATCACCAGTCCGATAAGAACCATGGGAAGCGCCACAACGTGCAGCGCGAAGAACCGGTGCAGTGTTGCGCCCGAGATCAGGTAGTCGCCCCGGATCCACAGCGCCAGGTCTTCACCGATGCCGGGAATCGCGCTGAACAGGTTGATGATCACCTGCGCCCCCCAGTACGACATCTGGCCCCAGGGCAGGACATAGCCCATGAAGGCTTCCGCCATAAGGATCAGGTAGATCGCCATGCCGAAGATCCAGATCAGCTCACGCGGCTTCTGGTAGGACCCATACATGAGACCGCGGAACATATGCAGATACACCACGATGAAGAACATGGAGGCACCCGTGGAGTGCATATACCGCAAGAGCCAGCCGTAGTTCACGTCACGCATGATGTATTCCACGGAGGCGAACGCGCCCTCGGCGGTCGGCGTGTACATCATGGCGAGCCAGATGCCGGTTAGGAGCTGGTTCACCAGAACCAGCATCGAAAGAACGCCGAACGCATACCAGATATTGAAGTTCTTCGGCGCGTAGTACTTGCTCATGTGGCGCTCAAACGCGTCCACAATCGGCAGCCTATCATCGACCCACTGCATCAGTTTATTCATGCCGCATCCTCCGGATCGAGGCCAATGGCGATGGTCTGACCGTCATCCTCAAAACGGTATGGGGGAACCACCAGATTCTTGGGAGCGGGGACACCGGTGAAAACCCGACCCGCGAGGTCAAACTTGGAACCGTGGCAGGCACAGAAAAAGCCGCCGGGCCAATCTTCGCCGAGCCCCTCAGCGCCCTCAGTGGGACGATAGCTGGGCGAACACCCCAGGTGCGTGCAGATGCCGACAACCACCAGGAATTCAGGCTTGATGGAACGATGATGGCCTTCGATGTAGGCCGGCTGTTGAGGCGCCTCCGACTCCGGATCTTCCAGGCGGTCCGAAATGCCATCAAGGTTCTCCAGCATCTCCGGTGATCGCCTCACGACCCACACCGGCTTGCCGCGCCACTCAACGGTTACCCGCTGACCAACGTCTATCTTGGAAATGTTCAACCTGCGTGGCGCCCCAGCGGCCTCGGCTTTGGCACTGGGCCACCACGAACTGACAAACGGCACCGCGGCTCCAACAGCCCCGACGCCACCAACAACCGTCGTTGCGCCCACCAGAAAGCGCCGCCGACCGTGGTTCACGTCGCCATTGTTCATACTGGCCTTCTCCCATTAAGCGTTCGCGTGCCGAGGAGGTCTTCCGGCACACTCGGTTGGCTCCTGATTCGGTCGCGATCAACCCGGATCAAAACGACCAAATGTTATTTAATTCAGTCACCGCTTACAAGTTTGCAACCTTCCTAAGCCCGACACAAAAAGGCCCGATCTGCAAATCGGGCCTTCAGGGGCTGCCGTCGGAGGCGGCTTAGCGCTTGGAGTACTGCGGCCGTTTGCGCGCCTTGCGAAGACCGACTTTCTTCCGTTCAACCGCGCGATCATCACGCGTGACGTAGCCGGCACGGCGCAGCGCCGGGCGCAGCGTGTCGTCATAATCCATCAACGCTCGCGTGAGACCATGACGGACCGCACCGGCCTGACCACTGGAACCACCACCGCTGACGGTGATCTTGATGTCGAACCGGTCTTCGGCCTCAGCAACCACCAGGGGCTGCTTGACGATCATCCGAAGGGTATCACGACCGAAGAACTGCTCCAGGGATTGCCCGTTAACTTCGATGTTGCCGCTGCCGGGCTTGATAAAGACCCGCGCGGAAGACGTCTTGCGACGACCGGTACCGTAGTTGTAAGTAGCTGACATAATCGCCTTCCGTTTAAATCTCGAGTTGCTGGGGCTGCTGTGCGGCGTGCGGATGCTCATCGCCAGCATAGACTTTGAGCTTCCGGAACATGGCACGGCCCAGCGGACCACGCGGCAGCATGCCCTTCACCGAATACTCGATGACGCGTTCGGGATGACGCTGGATCATCTCCTCGAAGTTCATCGAACGCAACCCACCCGGGTAACCGGTGTGGCGATAGTAGTGCTTCTGCGTACTCTTTCTACCCGTTACTCGCACTTTCTCCGCGTTGATGACCACAATGTAGTCGCCCGTGTCCACATGGGGTGTAAATTCCGGTTTATGCTTGCCCCGAAGACGACGGGCAATTTCCGTTGAAAGACGCCCCAGCGTCTTGTCAGCCGCATCCACCACGAACCAGTCGCGTGTAACGCTTTCCGGTTTTGCACTCTGAGTTTTCATGAATCCCGCCTTGAATCAATAAGCCATGACGCCACGTCCCGCCAGGGCCGCGACGTGTAATCACAACCAGGTATCGAACGGGTCCGCATCGGGGCTGGGCTGCGGATCCCGCCAAAAGCCAGGTGCGGCATTATACCGGAGGACCCCCGCCCTGCAAACCCTAAACACCCAATCGGTGCCTAAACAACCGCCGGGTATTGAACAACAGTGCCTCCACGACGCTATCGCGGGGCTCCTCCCGGAGCGCACAAAGCGCATCCAGGATGCGGGGCAGATTCAGTGGCGAATTGCCCTCGCGCGGAACTCCTTCCGGGGGCAGCCCCGGCGCGTCTGTTTCCAGAACCAGGGCCTCAAGAGGCAGGCGGGCCATAACACGACACGTCTTCCGCGCTCGGGAATAGGTGATAACACCGCTCACCCCAATGAAAGCGCCCTGGCGTACCAGGGCTTTTGCCTGTTCCGGCGAACCGCTGAACCCATGCATCAGAAAAGGCAGTGTAAAACGGTGCTTTCGCAGCAGTGACAGCACCGTGTCATGAGTGCCCACACTATGAATCAGTAACGGTTGCCTGTAGCACTCAGCCAGCTCAATCTGTGCCTCAAAAATCCGCTTCTGCTGCTCCAGTGGCGCGCCCTGCTTCAGATCCAGGCCACACTCGCCGATCGCCACAACATTGTGGTTCGACCCCAGGAGCCGTTCCATATGCGCCAATGCCTCGTCCCCAAACTGGGCTGCCCACCACGGGTGGAGCCCTAGCCCGGGGGCCAGCATCGAATGGGTTCGGGCCAGCTCAAGAATCGCCTGCCAGCCTTCCGGCACCGTTCCCGGCACAACGAGCCGCTGGATACCTGTTTGCCAGCAATCAACCAGAAGCTGTTCCCGGATGCCTTCAAAGCAGGGGAAGTCAATATGGCAATGGGCATCAATCAGTCCGGGAACCGGGGCGTCAGCGCTCCTTGGTCTTGTGGAAGGCCACATCCGGATAACGCTCCTGCACCAACTGGAGGTTGACCATGGTCGGGGCGATGTAGGTCAGGTTATCGCTACCATCCAACGCCAGATTGTCCTGGTTCTTGCGCTCGAACTCTTCAAGCTTCTTCGGGTCCTCACAGGTAATCCAGCGCGCTGTCGCCACATTGATCGGCTCATAGACAGCATCCACACCATACTCGTTCTTGAGGCGCGCCACCACCACGTCGAACTGCAGCGTACCCACGGCTCCCACGATCAGGTCATTATTCCGCACCGGCCTGAATACCTGCACCGCCCCTTCCTCGGAGAGCTGGATCAGTCCCTTCTGGAGCTGCTTGGCTTTCATCGGGTCACGCAGCTGGATCCGCCGGAACAACTCCGGCGCGAAGTTCGGAATGCCGGTAAAGCGGTCCTTTTCACCCTCGGTGAACGTATCCCCAAGCTGGATGGTACCGTGATTGTGCAACCCGATGATGTCACCGGCGACCGCGTCATCTGCCCGGTCGCGGTCCCCTGCCATGAAGGTGAGCGCGTCACTGATCCGGACATCCTTGCCAATACGGGCATGATGGATCTTCATGCCCTGCTGATAGCGCCCAGAAACAATCCTTAGAAACGCGATGCGATCCCGGTGCTTGGGATCCATGTTCGCCTGGATCTTGAAGACAAATCCGGAAAACTTATCCTCGGTCGCCTCGACCGTGCGCTGGGTCAGCTCCCGGGGCTGAGGAGAGGGGGCCCATGTAACGAGGCCATCCAGCATATGGTCGACACCGAAGTTCCCCAATGCTGTACCAAAGTAGACCGGCGTAAGCTCGCCTCTGAGAAAGGCATTGAGATCGAACTCATGGGAAGCGCCTTTCACGAGCTCGATTTCCTCACGCAATGCCTCGGCATGGGTTCCGATCACCTCATCCAGCTCGGGATTATTCAGCCCCGCGATGACCCTGCTGTCCTGGATCCGGTGGCCCTGGCCGGACTCGTACAGGATCACCTCGTCGCGAAGCAGGTGATAGACGCCCTGGAATTGCTTGCCCATCCCGATCGGCCATGTGATGGGGGCGCACGCTATATTCAGAACGTCTTCAACCTCATCCATGAGCTCAACGGGATCCCGAACATCCCTGTCCAGCTTGTTCATGAAGGTGAGTATGGGCGTATCCCGCAAACGGGTGACTTCCATGAGCTTGATGGTCCGTTCTTCAACGCCTTTCGCGGCATCAATCACCATCAAGCAGGAATCCACTGCCGTGAGCGTCCGATAGGTATCCTCGGAGAAGTCCGCGTGGCCGGGTGTATCCAGCAGGTTCACCAGAGAATCGCCATAAGGGAACTGCATGACAGAGGTGGTCACGGAAATCCCGCGCTGTTTCTCCATCTCCATCCAGTCCGACTTTGCGTGCTGGCCGGACTTTTTGCCTTTGACCGTGCCCGCCCGTTGCAGGGCATTGCCAAACAGGAGGACTTTTTCGGTTATGGTTGTCTTACCCGCATCCGGGTGAGAAATGATGGCGAAGGTACGGCGTTTACGGACTTCCTCGGTTAGATCGCTCATGGCGTCGGGCCTGTTTCCTATCTGATACGCAACGGCGAAAGGATGACGATTGTACCAGCTCAGTGATCGCTCGCACGAACCACGGCAAGCGAGAGCCCCATGACATGAGCGGCCTCGGTCCCAGTGGCGGTCCGGTAATAACCCGGGCGGGTGCCGCGATGTTCAAACCCTTCACTGGCATAAAGTTCACGGGCCGCACGGTTCGATTCCCGAACCTCAAGCGTCAGTGTGGCCACCCCTTCCCGTTGCATGGTTGCGAGCCAATACCGGAGGAGGCAACGCCCAACCCCATGACGCTGGAATTGACGGTGAATACAGATATTCATCAGGTGCCCTTCGCCCAGCATACGCCAATCGATCAGGAACCCCACAAGTTCCCCACCATACCAAGCGCCAAGAAATCGGTATTCAGGGCCAGTACAGGACAGGTACTGAGCTTCCGTCCAAGGGTACTCGGCTCCATCGCGTTCCAGTGGGATCATCGCCGCAACGTCCGAGGTATCCAGAGCCGTGATCTCGATCTGGTCCTGCGCCAAAGAGCGCCCCGTGAATCCGGCACTCATAGGCTCTTCTCCGCCTCCACGAGGGGTTTCAGGCGTTTCCAGAGGGTCGGCTTGGTGGCGGGATCGGATAGCAGATCTCCGAGCGTCTGTCTCGCTGACAGTGCCACGACATGCCCCTGACCTTGCAGGGGGGGAACCAAAGCCTCATCAAGCACGTCGCCTAGAACCAGCCACTTGCCCGACGTCGACGCTCGGGCCAATCGGTCCACCACCCGGTCAAAGGCGTCCTCCTCACTACCCGGCAGCTCCGGATTTTCAAACGGCGGCCAACGCAGGACTTCGCCCTCGCCCACGGGGCCGGCCTGTATCGCCTTCAGAATATTCCGTCCCAGCCGGTTCCGCGATTCATAGGGAAAGTCGCCTGTGACTGCCGCCACCAAGCTGAACCGTTGGCCATGCCAGATCATGGCATTAAAGGCCGTTTTGATACCCTCAGCCTGATGATCGGAAGGGGTTGGGCCACTGTCTTCAACAACAGGAGACGCTGCCCCCTCTTCCCCGGATGACAGAGCTTCCCGCACCACTTCCAGGGACACCCCCTGGGTTCCACCATCCGCGATCGAGCGCGGGGGCTCACCCGAGCTATTGCTATCCGGTCGTTTAACAGCATCAGCAGGGTCGGAGGCTGCCGGCGGGCATTCGGGCGACGGAGCTGCGCCCGGCAGGGGCCAGCGTGCACACCACGGATCAATGCCCAGGGCGGTCAGGTAATAGCGGCGTAAACGTTCTTCCATGGAAGCCATTATACACACACAAAAAAAAGCCCCGACACGCTGTGTGACGGGGCTTGGGTGTAGGAGCCTGACGATGACCTACTCTCGCATGGGAGACCCACACTACCATCGGCGCTGAGTGGTT
>NZ_JBXAYL010000010.1:0-146920 GCF_056783195.1 Salicola sp. AFF1 | reverse complement strand
TGCTATTATATCGCTCAAAGCCTTGTTATTGCAGGCTTTGGGCGCATTTCTGGTCGATTGAAGTAACGGATTCAGGTATTGGTTTATTACCTGATCACGTTCGATATCTGCGCCACGAGACACTGTGGCGAGTTAACGGTCATGCGGTTCTGGGTATCGCTTAGCTGGCTGTTTATCCCTTACGGCCTTGCGCAGGTGGGCGTTGGCGTCTTTCTGGCGCAGGCTCGAGACCTACCGAGAATCTATAGGCTTTTCATCGTTGTGGCGGGCTTATTGGGGACAGTGTTGGCCGGAATGGTGGTTTTTGGTGTTTTGAAGGAACTGAATGTGACCCGTTAAGCGGCGTAGCCAGTAGCCCGCCCCCCACTAACGACCGCCACGGAGGTCCGGACAGGGCCGCTCCCCGACAAGGATGACGTCGGCTCTCCTGGCCCGCAGCTGAGCGCCCCACCCTTGCGCCTACTTACATTTCCGATACTACCCGTTGCAATTCCAACGACCATTTCCTAGCGCCCTACCTGTGCAACTGCTAAAAGAATGGTCAGGAAATATCCAAAATCGTGCTCAATGGCAGAGGTCGTCTCGATGCAGCCAGCCCCGTCCTTGGGGCGCTGACGGCACTCAGGAACAATCATGACTCCGAGGGAGGGCAGCGGGTTCGCCATGGCCGGAGAAAAAGTAACAGGGAATTTATGGTGGCCTTTCGCAAGCCTAGCGGTGGGCATGCTGGTGGCCATGACCTGGCAGGGCTGGGCTGGCGTGCTTTTGGTGTTTGCCGCCATGCTTCCCCAGTGGTGGCCCACCAACGCCCTTGCCTCCTCCCCTGAACCCTCGGGCGCATCTCCTGACAGCGAGGATTCCCGAAATGTCATGGCTGACCTGGGCGAGGTTCTGGAGGCACGCCTGCGCGAAACGCAGCAAGGGCTCGATTCGGTGGAGCGGATACAGGCTGATGCCAGCTCAACACTTCAGAACTCATTCAGCGATATCCAGCGCCTGCTGACCAACCAGATCGAACAGCTGAACGACCTCATGTACGCGGAGGCCGGCAGCGAGTCCGACGCCAGTTCGGGCATGAAGATGGAGCAGTTTGTGGAGGAGACCTCCCAGACCCTTAATCGCTTCGTCGAGATCACCGTCCAGATGAGCTCTGATGCCATGGGCTTGGTGGAGCATGTTGACTCAGTAGCACAGGCCATGCCGGCGGTCATGAAGGCAATGCAGGATATTGACGGCATTGCGGACCAGACCAACCTGCTCGCGCTGAACGCCGCCATTGAGGCGGCTCGCGCGGGCGAAAACGGGCGCGGCTTTGCCGTTGTCGCGGATGAGGTTCGCACGCTTTCCAAGCGTTCAGCGGAATTCAGCAAGGATATCCAGGGCCGGCTCAAGGGCATGGAACAGTCGTTTGAGGGCCTGAGAAATGAAGTTGGCTCGGTTGCCTCCCAGGACATGACGTTCGTGATGTACGCCAAGAAGAACGTTCAGAACACCATCGAGATGCTTGCCAATAAATCCGACAAAGACCGGGAGATCGCCAGCAAGGTGGAGGAACAGGCACAGCAACTCGACCAGAACCTGAACGAAGCGATAAGGGCTCTGCAGTTTGAGGATATGGCCAGGCAGACAATCCACTTTACGCGGGAAGGCATAGACGCCCTCAACCCCCTGGCCCAATCCCTTGAAGCCAGCACCAATGAAACGGCCCAAAAGGCCCTGATGCAGGCGCTTGAGCAATATCAGACTGCTCTAGCCGCCAGAGACAAGAATCCGGTAAGTGCCAGTTCCATGCAATCCGGCAACGTGGATCTTTTTTGAACCCTTTTTGGACAGGCCACCCATTATGAAGAGTGCCAGAGACCATGAGTGAAAAATCCCGCGAAAACGTCATTGCTGTGGGCGAGCGCTTTGATTTTGGAGGCCACCAGGAATTCATTGCTGAAAGCCAGCAATGCCTGGATGACACTGAAAGTCAGACGGTGGTTGTCAATCTGGCTCGTACCCAGTTCATCGACAGCGCGGCTTTGGGAATGCTGATCCAGCTCAAGAAAAAATGCGACAGCGCCAATAAATCGCTTGTGATTTCCAATGCCAAAGGGTCGGTCAAGGATACGCTGGAAATCGCAAACATCCAGAAAATGATCACGATGCGCTGAGAGTACAGGTTTGATCTGTCCTTGAATCGTGTAACGCATCATAGGGCTTTTAATGACATTTTCGGTGCTGCTGGTTGAAGACGACGAGCTGATGCGGATGCTCATCGCGCAGGCGCTGGAGGACAGCCCGGATATCACGCTGTACCAGGCTGGTTCCTACGCGGAAGCCCAGTCATGGCTGGATGCCTCAGAGGTACTTGATCTCGTTCTTCTGGACAATTATCTGGGAGATGGGGAGGGCTCTGAACTGCTGCCCCACTTCACCTGCGATTTTGAAGGCGACAAGGCCCAGTGCCCCAGGGTGATGATGCTCAGCGCCAACAATGACGAATCCTTCCTGACGGAATGTTTTGAACGGGGTGCCTCCGACTACCTGATCAAGCCCTTCAATCTTGGCTTACTGACGCTCAAGATATCAGCCCTTCTGCGGGAAAAAGGCCTGCAACAGGCACTTGACGACAAAAACCGCAAGCTGGAACGCCTGATTGCACGCAATGAGCGTGAGGAATACCTAGCCCGCTTCACGTACGACTTCATTGTTAAACGCGCAACGCGCCCTGTTCCCGGTGTCGAAGGCCAGACGCTGTCTTCCCACGCCTTCAGTGGGGACTTGATCCTGCGTGCGACGGGCCCGGACGGCAGGGCCATCGTCATGCTGTTGGATGCCACCGGTCATGGGCTGTCCGCGGCGATCACCCTTCTACCGGTGGTGTCCACCTTCCAGACCATGATCGCCAAGGGGTTCGCGCTGCAGGCGGTGCTGCTTGAACTGAACCGCCATCTTCTGTTTGATACACCCAGCGACCGTTTCGTCTGTTGTGTTGCCGTGGAAATGGACCCGACGCGCCAGGAAATCGCCATTTGGAACGGCGGCATGCCCCCGTTGCTGGGGATTGATGGAAGCGGCCAGATAGTGAGCCAGGTGGCATCCAGCAAGATGCCCCTTGGTGTTCTGGGCGACACCGACTTTGAAACCGCTACCGATACCTTCTCGCTGACGTTCTGCCGCTTCTTGCTGGGCTACAGCGACGGGCTCTATGAACAGACCAATAGCGATAATCAGCCTCTGGGGCGGGACGCTCTGGATCAAGCCATTAAACCGTCCCCTCAAGACACGATTGAAGCCCTCTTTGCCACCCTGGCCGACCACGCCGGCACCCAGGAATACGATGATGACGTAACGCTGTTCGCCATTGACCCCCAGGCCTTCATGCACGCCTCAACGCTGGCAGGTGGTGCCAACTCGGAAGCGCTCCCTGCTCCCTCTTCCAAACTTGATCGGGGCCCCTTTGAGTGGTCGCTTCTGCTCAAGGCACAGCAGCTGGAAGACATTGTGCCACCTACCCTGGCCATGTCGCTGATCAATGAGCTTAATCTGGCACGCGATCTGGTTGAGCGCGTGTTCCTGGTCCTGAACGAACTCGTTAGTAACGCTTTGGATCATGGGGTTCTCAAACTGGATTCCAGTTTGAAGCAGAAAGAGGATGGTTTTTTGGTCTACGCTGAAGAAAGGGCTCGGCGATTGACCGAACTGCAAAAGGACGACTGGGTCTCGATCAACCTTAACTGGGATGACGTGGCGCGCAAATTATGGGTCTGCGTGGCTGATTCAGGATGGGGATTTAAGGAAGAAGGACTTGATCCAGGCCATTCCGAGCACTCATCCGGACGCGGATTGGCGATTGTTCGCCAATATGCTGCGGATTTCGTGATCAGACCGCCTGGCAACAGGGTTGAAGCGAGCATCCCATACCCAGGGTAGCGCCCTGCCCTTGTGATGGGAGGTTCATGGAGCAACAACGAGGACAACGGATCATGAGCAAACATGTCTTGATTGTGGATGACTCTGCTTCCATCCGGCAGATGGTGGAAGCAACACTCAAGCAGGCGGGCTACCAGGTGACAACAGCGGAAGATGGCAAGAAGGCGCAGGATCTGTGCCAGTCAAAGCGCTTCGATTTTGTCCTGACCGACCAGAACATGCCGAACATGGACGGCCTCACGCTCATCAAGACCCTCAGGGGCATGAGCAGTTACCGGAGTACGCCCATTGTGGTGCTGACCACGGAAGCCAGTGACTCCATGAAGGCCAAGGGCCGTGCCGCCGGGGCCACCGGCTGGATGGTCAAGCCTTTCGACCCATCCAAATTGCTGGATGTGACCTCGAAGGTGCTCAAATGACTGAATCCTGTACCCCCTGATCCGATCCGGAGACGCTCTCGATGTCATTGGATATGGAACAGTTCCACCAAAGCTTCTTCGACGAAACAGCAGAACATCTCGATGAGATGGAGCGGCTCCTGATGGCGCTTAATCTGGACCAGCCTGATCCGGGCGATCTCGACAGCATCTTTCGCGCCGCCCATTCCATAAAAGGCGGGAGCGGGATTTTCGGCTTTGAAGCATTGGGGGCCGTCACCCACATTATGGAGAACCTCCTGGATCGCGCCCGTGACGGTAGCCTTGAACTGTCCACGGAGCTTGTGGACCTCCTTCTGAAGACAGGCGATACCCTGCGCAGCATTCTGAATGCCTACCGCAATGGGCAGGAGCCGGACTGGGAAAGCGTGAACCACGCCAGCGAATCACTCGAACAATGGCTGACCGCACACCGGCCTGATAACACTCACGCCGATGATGATGAGCAGACCGCCGGCTACGGCTTCTTTGCCGCCCCTGTCGAAAGCGCTGATGAGTCAGACGCTTACGGTTTCTTTGAGGATGCCCCGGCGAACGGGGAGGACGATGCCGGTTTCGGTTTCTTCGAGGATTCTCCCCCGGACGAACCCCCAGCTGATGCAGCCCAATCCCATTCGTCAGCCGTCGCGAATGCCGATTACATTCAAAGCCTGCTGGGGGACGAAGAGCACAGGGCCAGCAACGGACAAGCCGGTTCCGGTCCGCCGGAAAGCGAGAAACAAACGGTCGACAGCAAGCATGCTGAAGACGCCAAGGATCCTCCTTCCAAGCCAGACGCCGCCTCCCCCACCAGCACGTCAAACGCAACCAGCGCCAGCTCAACCCCAGCCCCCAAAAGCGGCAATAAAGAAGCGAGCAAGGAAAGTTCCTCCATCCGCGTTGATATCCAGAAGGTCGATCAACTCATCAATCTGGTGGGTGAGATGGTGATCACCCAATCCATGTTGATGGAAATCGGGAAAGAGGTTGAGGGCTCAACCGGCGAGCGTCTGGAAAGCGTTCTTACGGAACTTGAGCGCAACACCCGGGAACTCCAGGAATCCGTTATGTCGGTCCGGATGCTTCCCATCTCGTTTGCCTTCAGCCGGTTCCCGCGAGTCGTCCGGGACCTGTCCGGGAAATTGGGAAAGAAGGTTGAGCTGGTCGTTGAAGGCGGAGAAACAGAACTTGATAAGGGGTTGATTGAAAAACTGACAGACCCTTTGACCCACCTCGTACGCAACAGCGTGGATCATGGTGTGGAGAGCCCCGAGCAGCGGCGGGCCGCCGGCAAGCCCGAGACAGGGACTGTCATACTGCGAGCCCTGCAGCACGGCGGCAATGTAGTGGTTGAAGTGGCCGACGATGGCGGCGGGCTGAACCGCGACAAAATCCTGGAGAAAGCCATTGAACGGGGCATCGAGGTGCCCAAGAACCCCACCGACCAGACTGTCTGGTCCCTGATCATGGAGCCCGGCTTTTCCACGGCAGATGCCATCACCGATGTATCCGGTCGCGGCGTTGGTATGGACGTGGTCCGGCAGAACCTTGAAGCGCTCGGCGGCCGGGTGGAAATCAAGTCTGACCCCGGCGAGGGCACCACCTTCTTCATTCACCTTCCGCTCACCCTCGCGATCGTGGATGGCATGGGCGTATCGGTTGGGCGTGAAACCTTCATCGTGCCCCTGGTCAACATCCTCGAATCCATGGCGCCTGAGTCCGGTTCTGTCAGAACCCTTGGCGGCAACGATCAACTGCTGGCGGTACGCGACCAGTTCTGGCCCGTCATTCCCCTGCACCGGGTCATGGCGGTTGAGGACGCACAGGCAACGCAACCCGGCGAAGGGATCATGGTGCTGGTCGAATCGGGCCGGCGCCGTTTTGCCCTGCAGGTGGACGATCTTGTGGGCCAGCAGCAGGTGGTGATCAAGAGCCTGGAACAACACTATCGGCGGGTTCCCGGCATCGCGGGCGCCACCATTATGGGCGATGGCAGCGTGGCGCTGATCCTGGACACGGAGGCGTTGGCCGACCTGGCAAAACCCGTAGAGCGGGAGGAGGCATCATCCCATGAGCAATGAAGAAAAACTGGCCCGCGCCGCCAACGAACAGGGGCAGGAATACCTGACGTTCACCCTGGGTGATGAAAGCTACGCCCTGGACATACTCCAGGTGAAGGAAATCCGTGGCTATGAAGCCGTCACAAAAATCGCGAACGCACCGGAATTCATCAAAGGCGTGATCAACCTGCGCGGCGATATCGTGCCGGTGATCGACCTGCGCATCAAATTCAATGTGGGTGAGGCCACTTATGACGAATTCACAATCGTCATCGTTCTGCAGATTGACGGACGTTATGTGGGCGTCGTAGTGGACGGTGTCTCGGATGTGGTGACGCTGACCGCGGAGGAAATCCGACCGGCCCCGAACTTCGGCGTGGCTTTTGACAGCGAGTACCTGATCGGGCTGGCCAATGTTGGAGAGGGCATGGTGATTCTGGTGGACATCGAGAAGTTGATCACCAGCGATGAAATGGGGCTTGTGGAAGCGGTCGCTGAATCGCCGGATGCGCCCTAGTGCAGTAATGGGGCACGAGCCTGGAAACGACGAACCTCAATGGGAGGGTGATTTTATGGGATTCCTCAAGCACATGAAGCTGCAGACACGAATCCTCCTGCTCGCGGCGTTAAGTGCACTCATGGTCGTTTGGCTGGCCGTCGAACAACTGACCATCAACTGGACGGACTACCAAGCGACCAAGCGCATTGCAGCGGCCGAACACGTTGTTGAAGACGCCATTCCCCTGATCGGCGCCCTCCAGAAGGAGCGCGGCAAAAGCATGGGATTCATCGCCAGCACGGACGATACCTTGCCCAGTGATCTTCGTCGTCAATACCAGGTGGTTGACCAGGCCGCAGCAGACTTTTCGGAGGTTGCATCGCGTGATGCGGCAACGATGCGCCATCACTTCCAGCAAGATCTTGAGAGCGTCATACGCCGGCTTGAAAACCTGGGTGAACTCAGGACCCCTGTCAGGCGCCGTGAGCTCCCGGTGAAGGCGGTTGCCGACGAGTACACCAACCTGATCCAGAGCCTTATCCAGCTGTTCGAAACACTGCCAGAGAATGCCACTGAAGCCGGGGCGAAAGACCTTGCCCTGATGTCACGCGGTTTGATGAGCGTTGTGCTTGCCAAGGATGCTGCCGGGCTTGAAAGGGGCTACATCGCAGCCTATCTCGCCAACAGTCCGGGCGGCGACGGTGGCGAGGCGCTTCTGGGGGCGGCCCAGCACGCACTGGGGGCGACCAAGTCACAGCTCACCGTCGCCAACCTGGTGCTGCCGGCGCAGACGCAGGAGCAACTCAGTAAGACGGTCATCAACAGTGAGCAGGCCAAGGCCCTGGCGAACGCCCGCAAGCAACTCTATGAGGCCAGGCGGGCTGACCTGGCGCCGGATCAATGGTGGACAATGGCCTCGGGACAGCTATCGAATTACGCAACATTCACCCAGGAGCGCCTTTCTGGACTCAACGCGCAGGCCGAGGCGATCAGGCAGACCGAGCTAACCATACTCGTGGCCGTATCCATAGGCTCATTACTGCTGCTCGCGCTGGTCATCTGGCTGGTCTGGGGGGTCAAGGATGTTGGCCGTATGCTGGGTGGCGAACCACAACAACTACGCGCCATTGCCAATGCGGTTGCGCAGGGAGACTACGATCATGAATTCTCTCCCAATCTGCCAGAAGGCAGTGTCATGCTGGCGGTCCGGAATATGGTCAGTTCATTGCGGGACGCAGCGGAACAAGCCGTGTTCAACACCCAGATCCGCTCCGCCATGGATGGCGCCACGACCAATGTCATGATCGCGGACAATGACCGCAACATCATATACCTGAACCACTCGGTTCAGGAGATGCTGAAACGGGTTGAACCCGACCTTCAGAAGGATCTACCCCACTTCCGGGCGGATGACCTGATCAATCAAAGCATCGACCGTTTCCACAAGAACCCGTCTCACCAGAAAAATATCCTGGAAAACCTTACGTCCCAGTACACCTCGAACATTGTCGTGGGGGGGCGTCACTTCCGTTTGCAGGCCAACCCTGTCTGGAATGACCGCGGGGATCGCCTGGGTACTGTTATTGAATGGCTTGATCGCACCAGCGAAGTGGCTGCGTCCGAAGAAATTACAACGATTGTCCAGGCCGCTGCCGCTGGTGACTTTTCACGCCGCGTGAGCGAAGACGGCAAGGAGGGCTACTTCCTGGAAATGGCACAGGGAATGAATGAGCTGGTGGCAACAGCAGAAAAGGGATTGAACGATGTGGTGCGCGTTCTTGCCAGGATCGCGGATGGGGATCTTACTACGCGCATTGAGTCTGACTATGAGGGTACCTTCGGTCAGCTCAAGACCTATACCAACCAGACCGCTGACAGTCTCTCCGAGATGCTGGGTCAGATCCACCAGGCCGCTGAAACCATTGCAACCGCTGCCAACGAAATCGCGCAGGGCAACACGGACCTGTCATCACGTACCGAGGAACAGGCCTCCAACCTGGAGGAAACCGCATCCAGCATGGAGCAGCTCACCTCAACCGTGAAACAGAATACGGATAACGCGCGCCAAGCCAATACCCTGTCGGACCAGGCGACCCAGGTGGCCCAGGATGGCGGCGAACTGGTGGCCCAGGTTGTTTCAACGATGAATGAGATCAACGAGTCGGCTCAGAAGATCGAGGAGATCATTGGCGTGATCGACAGCATCGCTTTCCAGACCAACATCCTGGCACTGAATGCGGCCGTTGAGGCAGCCCGGGCCGGCGACCAGGGACGCGGCTTTGCCGTTGTCGCCTCCGAGGTCCGCAGCCTTGCCCAACGCTCCGCCAATGCGGCCAAGGACATCAAGGGCCTGATTTCGGACTCAGTGTCCAAGATCCAGAGCGGTAACCAGCTTGTGAATCAGTCCGGCGACAAGACACAGGAGATCGTGACGGCCATCAAGCGTGTCAGTGACATCAACGCCGAAATCTCGGCCGCGTCTGAGGAGCAGAGTAGTGGGATTGAGAATATCAACACCGCAGTCAGCCAGATGGATGAAATGACCCAGCAGAATGCGGCACTGGTTGAAGAAGCCGCTGCAGCAGCGGAGAGCCAGCAGTCGCAGGTTGAAAACCTGCAGCACCTGATCGCGCAATTCACGCTACAGGACAAACACCGCTCTGCCGGAAGCAGTCAGGGAGGGCAAGCGCAACTGACCCACTCAAACAGTCAGGGCCAGATTCGGGAACAGAAGCAGAAGCACAAGCAGAAATCCGCTGCTACGACTCAACAGCCCGCGGAAGGTTCCCGGCCGCAAGCCAGTGAAGAGGACGATTGGGAAACATTCTGATAACCAGGCGCCACGCTGCCCTGCCGTGGCGTCAACAATAACGTCGATCACTGGGGCCAACGACACCAGGGGGCGATCCATTCGTGGAGGAGTCGAGGGAATTTGGTTTTCAAACCGCCGATTTTGAGAAAGTCAGAGACCTCATCCATCAACGGGCGGGCATCCGCCTCTCTGACAGCAAAAAACAACTGGTCTACAGCCGGCTTTCCCGGCGCATACGTGCGCTGGGGCTCAAGGACTTCCGGAGCTATCTGGAACATCTTGCCGCTGAGGATCAGGAAATGGAGCAGTTCATCAATGCGCTGACCACCAATCTGACCTCGTTTTTCAGGGAAAGCCACCATTTTGATTACCTGGCGAGCCAAGCAGTCACCCTCAAGCCTCGGGACCGCCCCCTGAACATCTGGTGCGCGGCCGCCAGTACGGGGGAAGAAGCCTATTCCATAGCCATGACACTGGTGACGGCCTTCAGCAACGACCGGCCGCCAGCCTGCATCGTGGCCTCCGATATTGATAGCCAGGTCCTGCGCACTGCTCAAGCGGGCGTTTACCAGGCCCAGCGGATCGCTGACCTATCACGGGAAACCAAAAAACATTTCTTCCTGCGGGGTCGCGGGGCAAACGCGGGCAAGGTCAGGGTCCAACCGTTTCTCCGAGACATGATCACGTTCCGCCAGGGAAACCTGCTGGATACAAGCTTGCCGATAGAGGCACCGCTGGACATCATCTTTTGCCGTAATGTCATGATCTATTTCGACAAGACCACTCAACGGCACATCCTCGCCCGCATGGTATCACTGCTTCGCGAGGGCGGACTCTACTTTGCCGGGCACTCAGAAAGCTTTGTGCATGCCTCGGACCTGGTCGAACTGATCGGCCGGAGCGTGTACCGGCCTGTTGGCCAGGGAGGGCACTCATAATGCCCCCAGAAGCCGAATCAAATCTCTTCATGGCGCCCAACCAGTATTTTGATCCTTATTTTGAGCGTGATGCCGTGAAGATACTGCCCGGGGAGTATTACGTGACGCAGCAGGATGCGATGATCGTCACCGTCCTTGGTTCCTGCATTGCCGCCTGCATTCGCGATCCCGTCCGCGGTATCGGTGGCATGAACCATTTCCTGCTGCCCACTGATGAACATGCCGATAGGCGTAACCCAGTGGCTCCGTCAGCCCGCTACGGAGCCTATGCCATGGAACTGCTCATCAATCAACTGCTCAAGCTGGGCGCCAGCCGTACTCGCTTGCAGGCCAAAATCTTCGGCGGCGGCAATGTACTCAGAGGGCTGGCCAGTCAGCATGTGGGCGAACGCAATGCGGAATTCGTGGAAAACTTTCTCTACGAGGAATCCATTCCAATCCTGGCCAGGGACGTGGCGGGTGATTGCCCGCGCAAAATCTATTTTTTTCCGGAAAACGGCCAGGTAAAAGTCAAAAAGATCCGTGTACTGCACAATACAACGATTCTTGATCGCGAAAGCGAATATCGGATGCGCCTGCGTCATGGTTCCGCTGACGGGGGCGATGTCGAACTCTTCGACCAGTAAACCAGGGAGATGAATGGATGCCCATCAATGTGCTCGTGGTCGACGACTCCGCCATGGTCAGACAGTTTTTGAAGCACTTGATCGACCAGGCTGAAGGCATGACCTGTGCCGGTACAGCGCGCGATGCCTACGAGGCAAGGGACAAGGTGAACCAGCTCGCACCGGATGTCATCACTCTGGATATCGAAATGCCCCGCATGGACGGGCTGACGTTTCTGCAGAAGCTGATGCGGGCTCGTCCCACGCCCGTCGTTATGATATCCACACTCACCGAAAAAGGTGCCGAAGCGACCCTCCGGGCCATGGAACTGGGCGCGGTTGATTTCATACCCAAGCCCAAGCTGGATATCCGCTCGGGCCTGGCGGATTATGAAACGGAAATCATCCATGCCATCCAGAGTGCCTCCCTGGCGCGGCTACGCTCCACGAGGACGGTTACACCTCCGAAAAAGGGCGACATTGAAGAACTCTCCACGCTTGCAAGCACCGAAAAGATCATAGCGTTGGGCGCCTCAACCGGCGGCACGGAAGCCCTCAAGACAATCCTGGAACCGCTTCCCGCGAGTATGCCGGCGATTGTCATGACCCAGCACATGCCGAGTGGATTCACCCGCTCTTTCGCGGCCCGCCTGAACGGGATTTGCGCCATAACGGTGAAAGAAGCGGAACATGGCGAACGCATCCTACCGGGTCGAGCCTATCTCGCCCCTGGGGATTGGCACATGCAAATCATCCGCAGTGGCGCCAACTACGTGGTTCAGCTGTCCCAGGAGCCGCCAGTGAACCGTCACCGACCATCGGTGGACGTTCTGTTTCTCAGCCTCGCTCAGAGCGCCGGGCAAAATGCCACGGCAGTCCTGTTGACCGGGATGGGCCGGGATGGCGCTGCCGGGCTGCAGAAACTGAAGTCAGTCGGTGCGGTAACCGTTGCCCAGGATGAAGAAACAAGCCTGGTTTACGGTATGCCCAAGGCTGCGATTGATATGGGCGTAGTGGATGCCATCGTCCCCCTGGACAGGGTGCCGGAACACCTTGTGGAATGGGCCCGGAAGAAAGCCAGCGGCAACCGGGTCTAATGGCCATTGCCTGTTCCCAGCCTTATCCATTGCCCTTGCTGTAGAAATAGCCAATGCGTTCTTTCATGCCCAGATACTCATAGATGCGCTCGGGATATTCTCTAGGCTTAAGCGCGTCCTGAACCGTGAGTTCATCATGGATTGCCAGATCAATCATCATGGCTTCGTTCCGGGGAATATCCGGGTTATAGAGCAAAACCTTGGGGTTGAGAAGGTTGTCCGGATTGACCGTCACCACCAGGGCAATACTCTCGTCGGAAAGCTGGACAACGGTTCCAGGGGGATACACCCCCATCGACTTGATGAAATGGGCAAGCATCTCGGGGTCCAGCTTACCCCGCCAGTCCCGATACATCAGGGCCATCGCCTCTTTAGGGGTTTTTGCGTCCGACAGCTCCCGTGGATTACAGAAGTTGTCGTAAACATTGGCGATCGCCACGATACGGGTGGCACGATTCAAGTGGTCCCCTGTTTTGCCCTGGGGGTACCCCGTCCCATCCATCAGTTCGTGATGGTCCTGAATGATACTGACCGTACTCTCATCCAGAGTGCCCACCTGCTGCGCGAGCTTGGCGCCGGCGGATGCGTGGGTTTCATAAACTCTCTGTTCCCCTTGGTTTAGCTTGCCCTTCTTGTGCAGGATCGCCCCAGGTAACGTAATCTTACCGCAGTCATGCAGCAGGGCGCCGGTCGCAATATGGTGAAGCTCTTCGCCCTGAATCCCCAGCGAACGAGCCAGGGACAGCGCCAGCACCGTCACATTGAGCGAATGCGCATAGGTACTGAACCCGCCGTCAGGTAGATTGACCAGGTTCATGAGCACACTTTCGCCCTGCTCAAAGTGACTCACCATCTCGTCCACGATCCTTTCCGCATCCCACATGGCATTAGCCGGCGCATTGTTCAGGTCCTGGGTCAGCCGCCGGACGCGCTCTGCCGTTTGCTTGTACTCCTTCATCAACCGCCGGCGTTCGTTGCGGTACGCCTTGGCATCTTCAAGGTGTTGCCGTTTGTTCAACCAGAGAGCGTCCTCACCCCCTGCCTCCCCCGCTTCTACCGCCGCCTCTTCGGCAGAGGATGCCTCAACACCTTCAAGCCCTTCTTTGCCTACAATACTTTTCTTGGGGAAGACGAGGATTGTTTCCGTGATCAGGCGCTGAATCACCTCAATCTGCTGGTCGTTCTTGATCCTGAATCGACGGAAAAGAAAGGGATGCTCATTCCAGGACAGCTCAACGTCAACATAGAGGCCGATGCGCAGTTTCTCTACCGGTATCCGGATTGTGTTTGCAGGCTGTTCACTCATAGGGTGTTCCTACACCATCAAGGGTTTTTCAATGCAGAAACAGCTGCCTGTGTCTGGTGCCTCTTTCTGGGTATCAAGGCCCTTGGTCGATTCGACGGTCTCAGCCTGAGAACCAGTAAAACTGGTACCATCAAGAATCCAGGAGCCAGCGGCGTCGCGTCGGGCGCCGGCACCCTCCAGTCTAATGGATTCCCCCGGATTTGCTTGAGCAGACCAGCTACCCCGGGAACAACCTCATCCTCAAGGGATTGCAGTAGTCCTTTGAATAGCCCACCTTTTCCGCTCCCAGGGTATTGGGCTCGTCGCCTATCCGCTTTCACACTGTTACAACAAGACGCATTTGAGCGCTCCGCGATACCCTGTGTGTCGATAATGGCGGACAGGGTTGAGTCACATCGCCATGGAACTGACTATAATGCCCTGGCACCCGGAACCCCATGCCGGCCCCCATTCATCCACCGCAGAGGGAGGCACCGTGTCGCTGAGCCCTGACCAACTCTGGCCGGCCGTAAGGCGTCAAAGCCACCTTGCCCTGGCGAATGGGGCGCTGGTGCCCCTGGCCACTTCCGTAACGGTGCTTGAGGCACAGGGATTGCGCTTTTCAGTGCGCCAGCTGGAACGGCTCGCACAAAAGGAAGCGGCGTCGCCCTCGGCGCATACCCCCAATGATCCCTTGGCACCCCCTTATGAAGCGGACCTGCACATCGGCGAGGTTACGGACTCCCACGTTGCACTGCTCAACAAGTTCAACGTTCTTGAGCAGCACCTGCTGGTCGTCACGCGCGAGTATCAACCCCAAACACACCTGCTCAACGAGGCGGACTTCCGGGCCATGCTGCGCGCGCTGGCCGGCATTGACGGGCTGGCCTTCTATAACGGCGGCACCGAAGCCGGTGCCAGTCAGCCTCACAAGCACCTTCAGGTGGTCCCCCTGCCGCTCGCGCAAGCCCTGCCCGAGCTTCCCTTTATACACTGTTTCGAACGAGCGGCCAGTGACGGCGGACCGGCCCAAAGCTCCGAATTACCTTTCGCCCATGCGGTAGCCCCCATGCCCCCGGGCTGGTGGCGAGCACCAGACCACGCGGCTGCGGAGGTAACGGTACTGTACCATCGGCTTTGGGAAGAACTGGGATACCCCCTGACCACCAGCGAGCAGCCCATTCCCTACAACCTCCTGGCCACCCAGAACTGGCTCTGGTTGGTCCCGCGCAGCCGGGAACAATACGAGGGCATCGCGGTTAATGCCCTGGGCTTCGCCGGCGCCCTGCTCGTGCGCGATGCCGAGATGTTCCACCAACTCGAAGCAACGGGCCCACTCCACCTTCTGGCTGAAGTCACCACAAGCAGCGATAGCCACACCCAACCTCAAAGGTCGCACGAATGAACCCGGTTGTGATCAGATCCTGGGTAACCGAATACCTGCGCACCAACCTGGGCCAGAGTCTCAGGATATCCCCTCTCCGGGTGCCCCTCAGAACCTGGGCACTGGTGCCCGTGTTCATGATCCTTGCAGTCCCCGTTGGTTTTGGGGCCGGATTACTGAACGTCGACATCCTTTATTCAAAGATTGCCCCCATACTCCCCTTAACGTTACTGGTCTTCCCCTCATTACTCGAAGAGGCTTTTTTCAGGGGCATTCTGATCCCACGCAACATACGGAAGGCCGGAGCCGGCCAGGCGACTGGCGCCGTGGCCATAAGCACCATCGTGTTTGTGGCCTGGCACCCGATCAACGCACTCACGTTCAATCATTCGGCCATTCCCCTTTTTCTCGATCCCTGGTTTCTCCTGATCGTAGCCGCCCTTGGGGCAACCTGCGGTTACAGTTACGTGATTTCCCGGTCCATCTGGCCTCCTGTTCTCATTCACTGGGCTACAGTAACCGTCTGGGTACTGTTTCTCGGCGGCAGGAACCTGGTTTTGGAGTTGTAGTGGATTCAGAGATCAACGAGCCGACTGACCAGGAGCCTGTCGGAGAAGCCCTGCTCCAGGTGGTCGCCCAGACCCTTCCCCGGCGCGGGACAGCTCCCCCTCAAGTCGCGGGTATCAGCCTGGATACGCCTCTGGACAACGGCCTTGGTTTCGACAGCCTCACACGGGCCGAGCTCCTGATGAACGTCGAGCACCGCTTTGGGATCCAACTGCCGGAAGCGCTGCTCAATGAGGTGCAAACACCACGGGACATCCTCAACGCCATCGCCAAGGCACGCGGCAAACCGCCATCCAACCGCAGCCAGACACCCCAGGGGGAAGCCGTCCCTCCGGCGTCAACGGACGCCGACCACAAGCATTTCACCCGCCCACCGGTGGCAACCCTGCAGAAGGCGCTGCTATGGCATGCACACATGCATCCTCAACGTACTTACTTGCATTGGGTGATCAATGAGAAGGATACCCGCCCGCTAAGCTTTGGCGATCTCCATGATGGCAGCCTGCAAATCGCCAACGGTCTTTTTCAGCATAACCTGGCGCTGCGGGATACCGTGGCGCTGATGCTGCCGACCGGGCACGACTTTTTCTACGGCCTTTACGGCACCCTTTACGCCAACGCCATTCCGGCTCCGCTCCCTTCCCCGGAACAGGCGACGCGATTGGAAGAACATCTTCAAAGCCAGGCGCCCACGCTGAACGACGCCCGGCCCCGGATCATGATCACGATTCCAGAGGTCAAACAACTGGCTGGGCTTCTCAAGACACTGGTACCGAGCCTGGAAGAGGTGGTCACCACGGAAGACCTTTGGGGCAACGCCCTGATGCATCCAGTAGCCAGCGCAGGCGGGAACGAAACGGCTCTCCTGCTATACACCTCTGGTGGTTGTCCGACGCATCCGGAAGGGATCCGCCTCAGCCACACCGACCTGTTTGCCAGAATCGCCCTCTACACGGACCCATTGGGGCTGGACCAGGATGATGTCGTTGTCAGCTGGCTGCCGCTTCATCATGAGGTGGGCCTGATCGGCACCTGCCTTTCCAGCCTGTGGCTCGGCCTGCAGCTGGTAGTGATGGCCCCCGGGCTCTTCCTGGCCGAGCCCCGCTATTGGTTGTGGGCCATCCACCACTTTCAGGGCACCCTTTCCCTCTCGCCGGCCTTTGGCTACGAACTGTGTCTGCAGGGCTTGGGCGACAACGACCTCAAAGGGCTCAACCTTCATTCCTGGCGGGTGGCCTTCAAGGGCGCCATGGCGGCGGACCGTGGGCCAATGGAGCGCTTTGCCCAGCGCTTCGCCCACTGGGGGTTTAAGCCCGAAACGATCATTTCCCTTGATGCCCTGACGGATAGCCGTGTCATGGCGACCACTGCGGGGACTGCGCGAGCCAGGCAGCGCACACCACAGCCAGTGGGGCACGGGACGGGAATACTGACCTGGGGGCGGATCCGGAACGCCCTGTATGCCGGTTGGGCCTGGTTCGCCTTTGGGTTAACAGGATTATTGACGGTGGTGGGGGTCAATATCCTGCCCCGCCGCCGCTGGCGCTGGCGGGTTGTGCGCCTGGGTGGCAGAGCCCTGGGATGGCTTACCGGAACCCGGCTGCACCTCAACGGAAGAGACAAACTGGCAGCATTACCCGAGGGCTGTGTGGTGGTCGCCAATCACGCCAGCTATGTGGACGTTCTGATTATTGCCGCCGTCATGCCGGAGCCAATCCGTTTCGTGGCCAAGGCGGAGCTGCAACGTTTTGCATTCCTGCGTCGGCTGTTCCGTCTTGTTGGCGTAGAGACAGTGGATCGCTCAACCGACCAAAGCAAGGTCCGGGCCTATCGCCGCATTGCAGAGCATGCCCACGGCCGTCGCTTGCTGTATTTTCCAGAGGGTTCCTTCGATTCGGCTCCAGGCATCCAGCCTTTCCAGATGGGCGCCTTCCTGACGGCGGTGGTCGCTCAGGAGCCGATTCTTCCCATCGTCCTCAAGGGCACCCGGAACAAACTGCCAGCGAGCCGCTGGAACCCGCGTCCTGGGGCTGTTGAGGTCGTCGTGGGCAACTTGATCTGGCCGGAAGGCAACAGCTGGCACGAGGCCACGCGACTACGCCAGCGAGCGCGCAATGCCATTGTGAGCATGAGCGACGAGCCAGACCGTCTTGGCCGTCTCCAACCCAGGACATAGGTGCAGAACCTCCGCCAGGGCGAGGCCGAATGGCAACAACAACCAGCAGCATGCTCCCTGACAGCGCTATTTCAGGTGGGAGGCCAGCCTTTCAGCGCCATTGCGGCTCAAGCTATGGAGAATGCCCAGATTGGCGTCGGTGGAGGCAATCACACTGAGCACCAGCTCTTCCTTGAGGCGCAACGTCAGGATGTAACCGTCACTGTTCTCAACAATGACGAACTGACACCGTTTCTGGTCAGCCTCCTCGGCGATGTTCTGGCCGAGCGCAAGCATTGAGCCCAGCATCGCGGAAAGCTTTTCGCTGGCCAGATCCGACTTGAAACTATGGACCACATCATGGCCGTCCACGGAGGAAACCAGAACGCCGTAAACCGCGTCGCTCTTGGCCATCATTTCACCAAACACCTTGCGGCAGAGCGCTTCCCCGGTCTGGCCAATTTCTATTTCACTCATGACGGATTCCTTTTCTATTCAAGTGGCAGTGAATTCCAGTGACGCGATGAGTGCGTTGATTAACAGGCTGACGTCCTCCGCCTCACGCGGATCAACCTCCAGGATAGGAAACAGGCGGGCGTGATCCTGGAATCGCTCATAAAAGGCCTCCAGAGGGGGCGCATTGACTGCATTACTACGCGTTACCCCAACAACCACGCTCGTTTGCTCGATAAAAGCCGCGAAGTTCTCAAGGTACATGTCCATATCAGCCAACGGGTCTTCCCGTGAGCAGTCAACCAGCAGGATCAGCCCCAGCCCACCATGGGTGATGATCTTCCACATAAACTCAAAACGCCGCTGGCCTGGGGTACCATAAAGAAAGACCTTTTCACCCCCCTCGAGTGTCAGCTCACCGAAATCCATGGCAACCGTCGTCTCGCTCTTGCTTGATGCCAGACTATCGGTGGTAGCTTCATCGGTACGCACGGGAGGCGTTTCACTGATCGCCCCGATAGCGGTCGTTTTCCCCGCTCCCGGACTCCCTGTAATAATGAACTTGAGCTGTGACACAGACGGTATCCTCTAACCGGTTTGTGTTCCGATTCTCAGCCGAGAGCGCAGTTTCGCCAGCAGACCTTTGGTGGCTGGCCCCTTTGGTCCATCGTCGGTCTGGCCGTTGGCGGCGTGATCACCGCTCAACCGAATGAGCACACCGCAAAGCTCCGCTGCGTTCACAAAACCCACGATCTGGGATTCAGGGAGTGCCAGGCGCTCCCGAACCTCTTTAACCGAAGCCCCAGTGTGGCCACTCAGCAAAGCGGAAAGACTCATCAACGCGGGATTATCTTTCATCAGCGACAACGGCGGCCAACGACTCAGTCTGAGCCGCTCTTCCTTCTCAAGATGGCGTAGCAATTGCCCGTTAGACGCCCGGACCCCCAACCAGCCGAGCATGCCCCAGTCACTCTGCCAAGCCTCATCCGAATGCGCGCCTTCGGGTCGCTCAAGGCTATGAAAGACCGTGATCGCCCCACTCTGAGCCCCCAGGCTTTCGACCAGCTGGGTGCTCGAATGGCTCATCACGCAGGCTTGATGCTCACGACTCAGTATGAGCCAGTGATCGCCGAAAGAAATCGTCAAATAACCTTCAGTGGTATCAACAACAATCTGGGCCAACGAGGGCTCCTTTCCCGTTGCCGCTTTACGAGGCTCGCTGGAGGCGGCAGTCTGCGCTTCAGAGGGCTCCCCTACGGCATTGAGCTGAGCGATCAGATCAGCGGCCCGCAACGGCTTCAATAAATGCTGCGGAACGGGCAGAGACGTCTCGCCACTGGTATAGAGAATCGTCCGGGGGCCGGTCTGCGAATACCGACGCTCCCAGACGGTCACTGCTTCGGCGTTGTCACCATCCAGAAGGATGACGTCAGCCTGCTCAGGCGTTGTGTAGGCCCACGTCTCAAGGGTCCTGGCTCCCGACAGGTCAACGAGGGCCTTAAGGACGGTCTCATCCTTGGGAGAAAGGCCAAGACTTGCGAGGTTTTTCACGATCAATCACTCAAAGGTTTTGCCATGGAGCCCGCCCCCTTTTTCCATCAAGAGGCACGAGACTCCGATCCCCGCCAGCATGATGCGCTAGGTGGATAGATCCAGTGTCTGCTCCACTTGCTTCAGTACCATACGGGCCATACCAAGGTTGCCCTTTTCCTTGTCCAGAACGACGTAGAGGAAAATAGCCTCATTGCTCTCAAGAAGACGGATCAAGTGGTACTGATGACTGAGCGTTATCAGAATATCCTCTATGTCACCTTCAATCTTGAGCGCCCTCATGGTCTTGCGCTTGGCCCGAATGACCTCTGTATTGCCAGCAGCGGCGGTATCCAGATCAAAATTGCTTTCCCCCTGCTTGCCAAGCACCAGCCCGGAATCACTGTCGACCAAGCAACCACCAATTAGTCCATCAATTTCCTTCAGTCCTGACAGATCTGTAGCCATTTCACTAGCTCCTTAAACACTGACTGATTGTATGCCTATCCGATGGCGCCATCGTGCTAAGACAGCAGGGCCTGAAACCCACGGAAGCCGGTCACCACCACCGTTCTTTCAATCTAGAAACGACTTATGAGCATTACAAGCTCACGCAGATGTCAAACTGTAAGCGCTTTTGACAAAATACAACATTTGTCGATAAAACGTTTGTTCCTCCGCCCAAAGGGAAACAGATGCCCATGAAATCGGGATTCGCTGTCAGCCTTGCCCTTATCGCTGTGCTGGCACTTGCAACTGCGGCAGTGGCACCAGGTTTGGTGGAACGCAGCCAGAACCGGATTGCTCCGCACTCACCTCACACCGTTACGCCGGCAGCGGCCCAACACCACGCCAGGCTGACCATCGCCGACTGGCATGCCGACTCATTGTTGTGGAACCGTGACCTGCTCGCGCGCAGTGAACGCGGCCACGTGGATATCCCCCGCCTGCGCTCCGGCAATGTGGCTGTCCAGGTATTCACTGCCGTCACCAAATCACCCGCCGGTCAGAACTATGAGTCCAACACAGGCGGTTACGATCGGATCACGCCACTGACGATGGTGCAGCTCTGGCCGCCGCGCACCTGGTTTGACCTCACCGAGCGGGCGTTGTACCAGGCCGAACGGCTGCATGGTTTTGCGGAGCGGGCCCCTGGGGACCTGAGTGTCGTGACCAATGCCCAAAGCCTGGAAACCGCCCTGGAGCGGCGAAGACGCCAAAATGGCAAGCTGGTGATCGGCCTGCTGGGAATCGAGGGTCTGCACGCGCTCGAGGGCGAACTGAGCCGACTCGATGAGCTGTGGGAGGCGGGCTACCGCGTGTTCGGTTTGCAGCACTTTTTCGACAATGCCCTGGGCGGGTCGCTGCACGGGATCAACAAAGGCGGGCTCACCGCCTTCGGGCGTGAGGTGGTCCGAGCCATTGATGCCCGCGGGGGCATCATTGACGTTGTGCATTCCTCCCCTGCCGTCGTGGCGAACGTGCTGGATCTGGTCGACGGGCCCGTCGTTTTATCCCATACCGGGATGCAGGGTGCCTGCAATTCGCCCCGCAATATTTCGGATGACCTGATGCGTCGAATCGCCGCCAACGGGGGCGTGATCGGTATCGGTTACTGGGAGGGCGCGGTATGCGGCTCCCGGCCCGAGGATGTGGTCGCCACCATCCGCTATGCCATCGACCTGCTCGGAGCGGATCATGTCGCGCTTGGCTCCGACTACGACGGGGCGGTAAAAGTCGGCTTTGATGCCTCCAAACTGGCGGTGCTGACTGACACCATGCGTTCACAGGGGTTTACCCGGGAGGTGATCCGCAAGGTCATGGGCGGCAACACCCTCCGCTTTCTGCATGCCAACCTGCCGCGGGCCGGGGATTGATGGAACCGTATGAGCATGAGGCTTTTGCGCTCCTGCGAGCACTGCAGCGGTGTTATCACCTGAGAGCCCAGTGCCTCCTTTCATAATGTTACAACACAGTACACACCGAAGGGGTCAGTTGTCGTACGCTACTGGGCCATGTGCCCACTGGTTTGGCAGCCGAAACAAAGTCATTGTCACTAAAGGAGAGCGTATAATGCGGCGCCTGATCGCCTTCGCCCTGATGGTCACGGCCATTTCGGCAGTGGCGGATCCACTACCCAAGCTACAAATCTACACTGAACATTACGAGCCGTATAATTTCATTGATCAGTCCAATCCGCCCGCAGAGCTCAAAGGGGTTGGTGTGGACCTGCTTGAGGCGATGCTCGCACGCGCCGGATCGGATCAGACCAAGGCATCATTCCGGATCGTAGCACTGGAACATGGCATCAAGGCCGCTAAAGAGCAGCGGAACAGCCTCGTGTTCTCTCTTGCTCGAACCGAGAAGCGGGAGGATATGTTCAAGTGGGTCTGCCCCATTGATAAGCTGAAAACGCAGCTCGTAGCGCTCAAATCCGAAAACATCAGCATCAACAACGACAAGGATCTGAACGACTACAGAATCGGGACCATCAAGGGCGATGTGGGCGAGCAGTTGCTCAAGAAAGCCGGTGTTCATGACTCCAGGCTGTCTTATGGCAATGAATACAACAACCTGACCCGGCTCATGGAAGGCCGTATCGACCTCTATGTGGTCAGCATGGACAACGTTGAATCAAGCTGTCAGGACCGGGACTGCACAGCATCGCAGTTTGAACCAGTCTACACCCTGAACGTAACCGACCTTTGCTATGCCCTGAACAAGGCCACCCCGGACTCAGTCGTCTCGCAACTGCAGGCCGCACTGGATGAACTGCGCTCCGAGGGGCGCGTCGAGGAGCTCAAGGATAAGTATTCGGATCGATTCTAGTCACGCCTCGGACTGACAGCAACCTCTCCTGCCCCACTCAAACGCATCCAGCTCCACCATCGCCAACGGTGAGGGGCTGGATGGCGGACTGCCCCAGCCTGCTTCCGGCACCACCACTGCTGGCAACACATCGAAATCAGACCATTTTGTGTAATAATCAATAAGGGAAACCACGATGGGGGATAGCGTGTCTCCCTGAATCAACGCATCTCCGTAGGGAGGACGTGTTGAAAGTTGTTAGCGGGCGTCAAACAGACAAGAAAGGAGAGCGCATAATGAGGCACCTGATCGCCTTCGCCCTGATGGTGATGGCCATTCCGGCGGTAGCGGCTTCGTTACCGGAACTCAAGATCTATACCGAGCACTACAAACCATATAACTTCCTCGATCAGGACTCGATGCCCGCCAAGCTGAAAGGTGTCAGCGTGGACTTGCTTGAAGCGATGCTGGATCGCGCCGGCTCCGACCAGACCCGCAAGGACTTCCACCTGGTGGCTTGGGAAAATGCGTATGATACCGTCAAGAAACGCCGCAATGGACTGTTGTTCTCCGCCGCCCGCACCAATGAGCGGGAGGACCAGTTCAAGTGGGTGTGCCCGATTGATCAATTCAAGACCGAGCTTGTTACCGTCAAATCCAAAAACATCAGCATCAGCAGCGACGACGAACTGAACGATTACCGGATCGGCGCGATCAAGTCGGACGTGGGCGAGCAACTGCTCAAAAAGGCCGGCGTCAAGCAAAGTCGGCTGTCATACGGCAATGAATACGACAACCTGGCCAAACTGAAGCAAGGCCGGATTGACCTCTATGCGACCAGCATGGATAACCTTACTTCCACCTGTGAAAACAGTGACTGCGATGCCTCGCAGTATAAGCCCGTTTACACGCTGAATGTGACCAACCTGTGTTTTGCACTGAACAAACGCACCCCGGATTCGGTGGTTTCGAAACTGCAAAGCGCCCTGGATGAGCTCCGGGCTGAGGGACGGGTTGAGGACCTGAAAGACAAATACTCGGACCAGTTCTAGCTCTCTGGCGCAAAGATAACTGGCGTGGCTTACCCTCTGCCCGAGGCGCACCCACGGCCTCCTCCCCGCCTGCCGCGATTCCGGCAGGCGCAGGGAATGGCAGCCCCTCTTTCCTAATCGGCTCCCCGAGCCTTCTCCCTGGTTTCTGAGGGGGTCTCCCCAAAAAGCTGCTTATAGTCCTTCGCAAACTGCCCTCCGTGCCAGAACCCCCAATACGCGGCGGTTTCGGCAATAGAAGCGCCGGGCTCGAACAACAGGGCACGCCGAACCCGGTTAAGACGGGTCAGGCGCAGGAACTGCATCGGGCTGATCCCCACAATGGATTCAAAGCTGTACTGTAATGTCCGGCGGCTCACGTTCGTGAGTTCGCACAGGTCGGTCATGGTGATCGGCGCATCATTATGCGCGTTGATGTATTCCTTGACCCGGTTCACCACGAACTTGCGGTGGCGATAGCTGGGCACCGCCCGCTGGTTAGGGGTTCGCTCATGCAACAATTCCAAGAGCGCCAGTATGACCATTTCCTGCTGGAGTTGCGGTGAAATGGGCGGAGACCTGTGGTCCAGGATCTGCTCAAGCAGTGTTCGCACCGTGGCCAGGGTTGTGGCGGGCACGGCCAGGCGGGGGTACTCCTGCTCGGGCGTATCCCCGAGTTTGATGCCCTGAATCGCCGCCGTGCGGTTCAGCGCCTGCTGGTCAATGACGATGCCGAAGATGTCAAACCCCACGGGGGTTACCAGCTCAAAATCACAGCCGCCGGGGCGACAAAAGATGTCGTTACTGTCGATGGCAAGCCCGTTGATCCGGCTGCACTCCTCTCCCTGCAATGCCGGAATGCCCAACCAGAGCCCACTGGGCCAGACAGTGCACTGCTGGCGCAATGCCTGACTGGTGTGCTCCTTGAACACCTGAACCTGCGGCAACGCAAGCTCATCCAGGCGACCATAGAAGTGGCCACAGCTGATCTGGTCGTATTCCTGGCGCCAATGGGTCAGGTTGCGCGCATGCCTGTCCGCATCATGAGCCAGCGTGGTGCATGGGCCCGGCGTTTCCGCCTCGTTGCTGGGATGCGTCAACACGGTAAATGCCTCCTTGTTCTGGCCGAGAGGCCGCAGCCCCATTAAACATAGCAGAGTCCCCCAGGGAAGCATGCAAGCTTTATTCCCCACTCAATCACTTTGCCAAATCTTGATACCACCCCCACTCCGCACCTGATTAAAGTCATTTGAAAGGGCAACCAGTTTGAGACCCAAAGGGGAGCAAACAATGGACAAGACCTACAGCACTACCTTGGGAAGCAGGACCTACCAGTTCACAGGACTGGCGGAATTAATGGCGAAAGCAACCCCGGCCCGTTCCGGGGATCGCTTGGCGGGAGTGATCGCACTGACAGCCGAGGAACGCGTCGTCGCCCAGATGCTGCTGTCCGAGGTGCCGCTCAAGACTTTCCTTGAAGACCTGTTGATCCCCTACGAGGACGACGAGGTAACCCGGCTGATCATTGATGACCATGATCCCCAGGCCTTTGGCCCCATTTCACACCTGACGGTGGGGGACTTCCGCAACTGGCTGCTCAGCGACCAGGCAACGCCCGAGGTCCTCGCCTCCATACGGCCCGGCATCACGCCCGAGATGGCAGCTGCAGTCAGCAAGGTGATGCGCAACCAGGACCTGATCATGGTTGCCAGCAAGTGCCAGACCCAGACGGCATTCCGGAACACCATCGGCTTGCCGGGCCAGCTTTCAACCCGGCTGCAACCCAACCACCCCACCGATGACGCCACAGGGATAGCCGCAAGCATTCTGGACGGACTACTGTACGGCAGCGGGGATGCGGTCATCGGTATTAACCCGGCGCGGGACAGCGTCCCCCAGTCTGTCAAGCTCATGCAGCTGATGGATGAGGTGATCCAGAAATACCAGATCCCCACCCAATCCTGTGTACTGACCCACGTCACCAACACCCTCGAAGCCATAGAGCAAGGGGCGCCGGTTGACCTGGTCTTCCAGTCCATCGGGGGGACGGAAGCGATCAACAGCAGTTTTGGATTCAACCTGAACACGCTGGCGGAAGCGCAGGACGCCGCGCTGTCACTCAACCGCGGCACCGTTGGCAACAACGTGATGTACTTCGAGACCGGGCAAGGCAGCTGTCTTTCCGCCAATGCCCACCACGGCCTGGACCAGCAGACATGCGAAGCGCGCGCCTATGCCGTGGCCCGCAGGTTCAATCCGCTGCTCGTGAACACCGTGGTTGGTTTCATCGGGCCCGAATACCTGTTCGATGGTAAGGAGATCATCCGGGCGGGGCTTGAGGACCACTTCTGCGGCAAGCTTCTGGGCGTCCCCATGGGGTGCGACGTGTGCTACACCAACCACGCCGAGGCCGACCAGGACGACATGGACAACCTGCTGACCCTGCTGGGTGTAGCCGGCTGTACCTTCATCATGGGAATCCCCGGTTCCGACGACATCATGCTCAATTACCAGACCACCTCATTCCACGACGCGCTCTACGCCCGTCGGGTTCTTGGTCTCCGCCCCGCCCCTGAATTCGAGCGCTGGCTCACGCAGATGGGCATCGTCACGGATGCCAGCGGCCCACGCCTGAACGACCGGATACCGGAACAGTTCGCACGCTCATTGGGCAATGTTCCAGGAGTGACCTCAAATGGCTGAAGACAATCGTTTTCCCAACACACGCCCTGAGGACGGGGACAGGGCCGCCATCCCGGAAACCGCAACAGGGAACGGTGCCGACAGCCCCTGGGATCGTCTGCGGGCGTTCACCGATGCCCGCATCGGCCTGGGCTGTACCGGGGTAAGCCTGCCAACGCACCAGCTTCTGGCGTTCCAGATGGCCCATGCCCAGGCGCGGGATGCCGTTCACTGGCCGCTGGACGTGGAAGCGCTCTGTGAGCAGGTTCAGGCGATTGAATCGCCTTTCACCACAGAATCGCCCCTGCGGTTGCACACCCAAGCCGCCGACCGGATGACCTATGTGCAACGCCCTGACCTGGGCCGCGTCCTGTCTTCCGAGTCCAGGCACCAGCTGGAGCAACAGGCTGGTCAGCCCGCAACCGCCTCAGACCTGGCGATTGTCATGGTCGACGGGCTCTCGGCCCTGGCAGTACAGACCCACGCGCCACCGTTGCTGCAAACACTGTTCGCCGCGTTTGAAGCGGACGAGCACCGTGACTGGCAACTGGCCCCCCTGACCGTGGTCCAACAGGGACGGGTAGCGATCGGCGATGACGTTGGAGAGCTACTGAATGCCAGCGCGGTCCTGGTGCTCATTGGTGAGCGCCCGGGACTGAGCAGCCCAGACAGCCTCGGGCTCTACATGACCTGGGGCCCCTGCAAGGGATTGACCGATGCCGACCGGAACTGTGTCTCCAACGTCCGGCCGGCCGGTCTTCAATACGCGGAAGCCAGCAGCAGGGTTCTGCACCTTCTGCACGAGTCTTTCCATCGACAACTGAGTGGCGTCCAGCTGAAGGAGAGGACCGACGATGACGTTATAGAGCATAAAGCAGGATCCAGGAATTTCCTAGTTTCCTAATTACGTCCCGAATAACAACAAGAGGTATGAAAGATGTCTGAAGAATCGGTTGATCAGGAATACCTGGCCCAACGCCAGCTCAAGCGCGGCAGCGCCGGATGGATCCTTCTGGCGGGGCTGGGCGTGTCGTACGTTATCTCCGGTGACTTTGCCGGCTGGAACTTCGGTATCGGCCAGGCGGGCTGGGGCGGTTACGCCATTGCGGCGGTTCTCATGGGTACCATGTACTTTACCCTGGTGCTATCACTGGCCGAGATGTCGGCGGCCATCCCCACCGCTGGCGGCGGCTACAGCTTTGCCCGGCAAGTCATGGGCCCCGCCGGTGGTTACCTAACCGGCCTTGCGGTTCTGATTGAATACGCGCTGGCCCCGGCGGCCATCGTCATCTTCATTGGCTCCGCTGTGGAGGAACTGCTGGGGCTAAACGGGCCCTGGGTTTATGCCGCCTTCTACGGGGTCTTCATTGCCATCCACATTATTGGTGTCGGTGAGGCCCTGAAGGTCATGATGGCCATCAGTGGCCTGGCGGTTTTCGCGATTCTTGCCACGGCCGTGGCACTGGTGGGCGATTTTGATACCGCCAACCTGTTCAATATTGCCGCCACTGATGCCACCGGCGCCTCCAGCTTCCTTCCATTCGGCTGGTATGGCGTCTGGGCGGCACTTCCGTTCGCCATGTGGCTGTTCCTCGCTGTGGAAGGCGTGCCGTTGGGGGCCGAGGAGGCCAAGAACCCGGCCAAGGATGTGCCCAAGGGCATCATTGGGGCCATGGGGTTCCTGGTGTTCACTGCCCTTCTCGTAGTCTTCCTTCTGGCGGGCGCGGCCGGGGCCGACATGATCGGCGACAGCGGTGTGCCTCTTGTACACGCCCTCCAGGCCACGGGTAACAAAACGCTGGCAATGGTGGTCAACGTCCTCGGGCTTGCCGGGCTGATCGCCTCCTTCTTCTCGATCATCTTCGGATACAGCCGCATGATTTTCGCGCTCTCCCGCGCGGGCTACCTCCCCAAGACCCTCTCCCTGACCGGTCAGCGCAAGACGCCCTATTGGGCCCTGATCGTGCCCGGGGTTCTGGGCTTTCTGGTGTCACTGAGCGGCAAGGGCGATCTCATCCTCGCCATGGCCGTGGTCGGCGCCACCCTGTCCTATGGGCTCATGGCATTGAGTCACATCCTGCTGCGCGTGCAGCAACCGGACCTTCCACGGCCCTACAGGACGCCTGGCGGCGTCTTCACCTCAGGGGTGGCGCTGGCGTTGTCACTGGTAGCCTTTACTGGCGTCTACGCCTTCGACCCCAAAGCCTTCTACTACACGATGGTGCTGTACGTCATCGGAGCGCTGTATTACTTCCTGTACAGCAAGAACCAGCTGGTGGCCAGCACAGCCCAGGAAGAGTTCGAACTCCTTGAGCATGCAGAGCATGACCTCGCGAGCGAGCTGACAGGCGGTACGGTTTCCTAGGAACCGGGCCGCCAACCGGTTGCCCAGAGCAGTCGGTGCACCACCGTCATTCGGGCCATAAGCCCCGCAAGGCCCGAATGACATTTTCCCAAAAAGCCCCGCTCGAACAGCGGCGTCAAACAATAAGGACAAGCACATGATCTATACAAACCCAGGCGAGCAAGGTTCGGTCGTCTCCTTCCAATCCCGCTACAACAACTACATTGGTGGCGAATGGACGGCACCCGTTAAGGGCTCCTATTTCGAAAACATTACGCCGGTGACCGGTAAGACCATCTGTGAGGTACCACGCTCAACCGCGGACGATATTGACCTGGCTCTGGACGCCGCCCATAGGGCAGCGCCGCAATGGGGCCAAACCTCGACCACGGAACGTTCAAACCTGCTTCTGAAGATTGCCGACCGGATTGAACAGAACACCGAGAAGCTGGCCGTGGCCGAGACCTGGGACAATGGCAAGGCGGTGCGCGAGACCCTGAACGCCGACCTGCCGCTAGCAGTGGACCACTTCCGTTATTTTGCTGGCTGCATCCGCGCCCAAGAAGACACCTCCAGCGCCATCGACGCGAAGACGGTGGCCTACCATTACCATGAACCGCTCGGTGTGGTCGGCCAGATCATCCCCTGGAATTTTCCGTTGCTGATGGCCGCCTGGAAACTGGCGCCCTGCCTGGCCGCAGGCAACTGCACCGTTCTGAAACCGGCTGAACAAACACCGGCCAGCATATTGATCCTGATGGAACTCATTGCTGACCTGTTGCCCCCAGGCGTGCTCAACATCGTCAACGGCTACGGCTCCGAGGCCGGCCAGGCACTGGCCACGAGCCCGCGCATCGCCAAGATCGCCTTTACCGGATCCACGCCGGTGGGTGCCCACATCATGAAGGCCGCCGCGGAGAACATCATTCCATCCACCGTCGAGCTGGGCGGCAAGTCTCCGAACATCTATTTCAGCGATGTGATGAATGCCGAACCCGAGTTCATCGACAAGTGTGTGGAAGGTCTCGCACTGGCCTTCTTTAACCAGGGCGAGGTCTGCACCTGTCCGTCACGGGCCCTTGTTCAGGAAGACATGTATGACGAGTTCATGGCGAAGGTGATCGAGCGCGTCAGGAACATCAAACGGGGCAATCCGCTGGATATGGACGTACAGGTCGGCGCGCAGGTCAGTCGCGAACAGTTTGACCAGATCATGTCCTATCTCGAGATCGGCAAGCAGGAAGGCGCTGAAGTGCTCACCGGTGGCTGGCATGAAGAGCTGGAAGGCGAATACGCCAACGGTTTCTACATCCAGCCCACCCTGCTCAAGGGCAGCAATCACATGCGCACCTTCCAGGAGGAAATCTTTGGACCGGTCGTCGGTGTCACCACCTTCAAGGACGAGGAAGAGGCTCTCGCGATTGCCAATGATACCGAATTTGGCCTGGGCGCGGGCCTCTGGACCCGGGACATCAACCGTGCGTATCGCATGGGGCGCGCCATTCAGGCCGGGCGTGTCTGGACCAACTGTTACCACCAGTATCCGGCTCACGCCGCCTTTGGTGGCTACAAGAAGTCCGGTGTAGGCCGTGAGAACCACAGGATGACACTGGACCATTACCAGCAAACCAAAAACCTGCTGGTGAGTTACGATACGGATCCCATGGGCTTTTTCTAAGGCCCCTCCCCTTTATGGCTCCTGGTGCTTCCAGGGGCCTTACCTCCCCAGTCAGTGCCTTAACTCAGGCCCTTCATAATGAAACTTCTGGATTCGATACACGACGATCGGAACCAGAGCCCACGACCGGTAACTGGATGCAGAAACAGCTGCCTCCACCCTCCGCATCTTCATAGAAGACTTCGCCATTCATCTGTTCAACGATCTCACGCGTAATGGACAGCCCCAATCCTGTACCCGGAAGCCGGCGGGTGTCCGTCGAATCAGCTTGAGAAAAACGGTCAAACAATTGATTCTGGAACCGATGCTCCACACCAGGACCGTGATCCCGGATCTTCATGACCACATCGCTACCCTGAGCCAAGACATGGATTTCTAGCACTGCTTCTGGCGGCGAGAACTTGATTCCGTTAGAAATCAGGTTTGTCAGGGCCTGCTCCAAGCGCATACCGTCCACATAGACGCTTTGATCCTGCTCACCACTTGCTATCTCAATCCGAACGCTGAACTGCTGCGCGTACTCAGCCATTGACTCGACAGCACTTTGAATCACAGGAGCCAGTGGCTGCTCCTCGAGATTCATCGGCATTTTGCCAGCGACCAGCTTCTCCATGTCCAGAAGGTCATTAATCAAGGACGCAAGGCGATCCGCGTTTCGCTTGGCGGTCCCAAGCATCGCCACCGCCTTCGCCGGCAGCTTACCTGCAGCCCCTCCTTCCAGAAGCCTCAAGGATCCAGTAATTGACGTAAGTGGCGTACGCAACTCATGGCTGACAGTCGCAATAAACTGGTCTTTCATACGCTCAAGGCGCCGACGATCCGTTATATCTTCAACCAGCGACCAAATGAGTGGTCGATCATCCGGATCATGGGTCAGAACACCCTGCAAGCGCACCGGATAACGGCTTCCATCCTTACGGATAAACTCTTTTTCGAATGGGCCATAAACGCCCTCTGTACGTAAACGGTCGAGGGTTATCTGTTCGTCCTGATAATATTCAGAAGGCGTAATATCCCAGTAACTCAGTTGAAAAAATTCCTCAGCACTATAGCCCGTAGGCTTATAAAGTGACTCATTCAAATCAATAAAACTTCCTGTTTTGAGGTCATTAAGCGCTATACCAATAGGAGAAAATTCGAACAGGGTCCGAAGACGCAATTCATTACGCTCAAGCGCCCGCCGCGCCAATTCCTGGTCATGGATGTCATGGATATAGCCATGCCATAGGACACTGCCATCGCTCAATTTTTCAGGCCGAGCTTGTCCATAGACCCACCGATAATTTCCCCGATCATCGCGAACCCGATATTTCGAGCTCCAGTTTTCAAGCGTTTCCGCTGAATATTCAATTGATTCCGCGACCGTTTGAACGTCATCGGGATGGATCGCCTCGAACGCTTGCGATGCATCCCCTGCTGCCATTTCCGGCGAAACACCATAAATCGATTGAATGCCAGATGAGGAAAATGGGAATGTTGAGTCACCATTTGGGAATCGCCGGAACTGGTAGATCATTCCAGGAACCTGGTCAAGCAATTTATAAAGACGTTCCCTGCTCAGCTGGCGCTCAAGCTCCTCACTCAGCCAGCGCGCAAGCAACTGAACAAAAAGCCGCTCACTGTCACCGAAATCCTCATTACGCGCCTCATCAGCAGAAAAGTTCAGGGTTCCGAAAACCTGGCCTTCTACCTGAATCAGAATGCTCACGTATTGCCCAACCGGAAAATTGTCATAAAATGGCTGGTAAAAGTAACCGCGATCACTGATGCGCGGAATAAATAATTCAGATACGTCGCGAGAGAAAAGAAGTTGGCACCAGGTTTTGTTTAGAGGGATCGTTTGCCCCGAAACAAGATCTTTTCCGGGAGCGACAACACGGTGAAGTGAGTAAACATCACCATTTATACGGCTCAGAATCGCGGTATCCACTCCCAGGTAGGCCCGAGCCGCGTCCAGAGCGTAGTCGATGCGCCCAAGATGATCGCTTTCCCCGTTGAGCGCAATACGGCTCAGCAATGACAGGGCCTCATGATGACGGTTCAGCTGTTGTCGAGCCTCATGCTCAGAGGTTACATCAACGATGAACCCCTCGAGGACCAACGGGTTATCCTTATCCCCCTTCACTGGGCGACCACGTTCTTCCACCCAGCGCCATGCTCCATCCCGATGGCGTACCCGGTACTCGACATGCCATTCAGTCCCATGCTCAATACCAGCATGCACAGCAGCGCTGAGAGAAGCGGCATCCTCAGAATGAATCAGATCGGCATAACTGACACAGGCATTATTGATCAATTCGTCGGCTGTATAGCCGCTCACCCTATCGACCTGATTACTCACATAGAGCATGGTCCAATGCTCGTCCGGCAAGCAGCGAAACGTAATGCCGGGCATGTTTGAAACGAGCGCCTTAAACTGGTCACGACTCGCCTTGAGTGCCTGCTCCGCCTCCACTTCCTCTGTAATATCTGCATGCGTTCCGTACATCCGAAGTGGTTCACCACTGTCACTCCATTCAAAAACCCGCCCCCGGTCATGCACCCATACCCAACCACCCTTCTTGTGACGCATTCTGGCCTTACAGTCATAAGCATCGGATTCACCATTGAAATGCTGTTTCAATAGCCTTTCTGACTCCAACGCATCATCCGGGTGCACTAGCCCAAACCAGGTTTCAATGGATACTGGCTCCAGCTCAGACAGCGTATACCCAACAATTTCCGCCCAACGCTCGTTAAACACGGTCTCACCGGTTTGAACATTCCATTGCCAGGTCCCCACCCGCGTTCCCTCAATCACCAGCCG
Source organism: Salicola sp. AFF1 (assembly GCF_056783195.1). Taxonomy (NCBI): domain Bacteria; kingdom Pseudomonadati; phylum Pseudomonadota; class Gammaproteobacteria; order Oceanospirillales; family Halomonadaceae; genus Salicola; species Salicola sp. AFF1. The sequence continues at coordinate 113,855 of NZ_JBXAYL010000010.1, read as the reverse complement.
AGCCCGTCTTTCACTCTCAATAAGCGCTGCCTCCCACTGGGATTGGGAGAACTGAAAAGTAGCATCCGCTTTCAGCTGCTCCTCAATCATACCTCCAAAATCTTTCAAAGCCGTAAGGTCATCCTCCTGAAATGACCGGGATTGGCTGTCAATAAGACACAGCGTACCAATGCACTGTCCTTCAGTCGTTCGTATGGGGACACCTGCATAAAAACGGATGTAGGGATGCTCCCTCACGAGCGGGTTATCATGAAAGCGGGCGTCTTGACGCGCATCCTCGACCACCAATGATTCGTCATGGAAGATCGCATGCGCACAGAAGGAAACACTGCGCGGCGTCTCACAAACATCCAGTCCCTGACATGATTTGAAAACCTGGCGCTCAGCATCAACAATCGACAGTAAAGCTATTGGGACTGAAAAAAACTGTTTTGCAAGACGGGTTATACGATCAAACCGCTCTTCTCTGCCCTGATCAAGCAGCCCTGTACTCAAGAGCGCCTTTTGCCGCTCATTTTCACCCTCTGGGAAAGGCGCTTGTTTCATGCCACGGCTCCTATTAGAAGGGAATGCTTTGAGGCGGCTTTCGGAACAGGCTCTTCAACGACAGTCCGGTCCCCGGGACACTGGCGCTATTAACAAAGAGTCTGGTGCACTTTGGCGCTGCTTTGATAGAGGCTAGCAGCATTTCAGCGGCGCGACTACTTGGTACGAGTTGATGCCCCGGGGTGGTTTGGTGGTTACCCTGAGCCTTCTGGTCAGGACTGGGAACGGATCGCCCGGGTTTTCTGCTACCCTCCCCCTGAATCATGCTCAAGGAGTTCCCATGGCCGAAGACCCCCTGCAATCACTGTCCGACCTGGCCAGCGAGGCCCATGCCCGCATCCAGCAGACCCACGAACACATCAATCCGGTCATAGAAGTACGCCAGGGAATGCGCAATAGCGGCATTCCAGCGGACGTGATGACCATTGACTGTCTGCGCACAAGACGCCGCATCGTACTGATCCTGCACGATGAGGACCCCGGCACCCTGCTGTTCGAGTTTATCGGCCTGGATGAGGAAGCGGGTGGTCCCTTCCGCCGCATGCCCCTGACCGAGGTGGGCTCGGATACACTGTTCTCCTGGATGGAAGATTACTTTTCCGATTGAGCACCGGGATGACCGTCTGTATCGGATTGTATTTTGTAATCAACGCTTTCCGGGATTTCCTTTATACTGCGTCCAACTCTGCTGGTCCCAAACCAGCCCATGGTCCAGTATGCTTGCGCTCTCATGACACCAAGACCTGCTCCCACATCGCTGGCACTGTTCCTTCTGGCTGCCGCATCGCTCTGCCAGGCGGGAGCCCCCCGGGAACTGAACCTGGTCGCTTCCAAAGGCGACCTGGGGTTGGGCGGCATCAAGGCGTGGGATTTACGCTTACGGATGGACGCGGTGGCCGAACCCGCCGAGGCTCCGGAATCAATACTTGCGAACGCTCACTCCAGCGATGAACTGAACCTGGATCACTTCCTGCTGTCTGGCCAGACGGACACCATCAGCGTTCAGCTCGGCCACCATCAGGCTGCCCGTGAAGGCCTTCTGTTTGACGGCGAGACCGATTGGGGTCTCTCCGCCTCCAGCAAGCTTGATCCACTGAACAGTAGTGTGTCCGTATTCGCCGTCAACACAGGTGACCTCTCCAGTACCGAGCGGGCTTTGCAGGACGCCGGGCGCACCCCCTATTACACGGGAGGTATCTGGGAATCAACGCTGCCTATTGGCGCCACTGATGCCACCCTGTGGGCGGGCTATGTCAATGGTGATCAGGATTCCTTGCAGTACCGGCAAGGCTATTCGGTTGGAATGAGCAGCACCTGGCTTGACGAACGGCTGGGCCTGGAACTGGAACAGGCGACCAGCCTGCTGTCCGCGAACAGCGAGCGCCCAGGACTGGGGGCCTCGGATACGGCGTACAACGCCTCACTGCTTTACCGCCCCCGCGCTCAGCTGCCCTTTCTGCAATGGGAGATCGGGGCCGAAACCCGTTACGCTGGCAGTGGCTTTCACTCCCCGGGGAACCCATCGGTGAACCAGGGCTATTCGTCAGAGCGGATCTACCTGGACCTGGAACCCTTTGAGGTGGGCTCCCTGGGTTACAGTTACCGCGAGCTCAAACACCTGCATGGCCAGAACCGGCTCAACAGCCATGGCAACAGGATTGTGGCCGACCTGACCGTCTCGCCCTGGGGATGGCTGAGTCTCCAACCCTACGGAGAGTTCGAGTATCGCCAATACGAGGACCTGGACGTGACCGGCTACCAGAGCCTCTTCCGGCTTACCGCCGACACCTGGCTGATCCCGGACGAGCTCGCCTACCGCAACACCTTCAAGGTCAGCCGCACCTACGGGCCGGGCGACTCGCTTCGGATAAGGGATGAGAACCGGCAGTCCATCAGTGGCGAACTGCAATGGCAGCCGCTTACGCCCACCCAAAACCGCACGGGGCTGGACATCAACCTCAGTTTCAGCGCGGACCGCCACAGATCCCGCCTCGACTCCAACGCCGGCCTGGATGACTACCAGGTGCTGCTGTCCATCAGCTCCGGCAACGACTGAACAAGCCGCGTCTGGTGAACCCTGGACCCAATTCAACCGTAAGCGTTAAACAGGGAGTGCAGGAAGCAGCCCATCATTCAACAAATGGGAGGATGACCATGACCCAACCTGTTGTAGCCGATAACAAACCCGCCAAGGTGAGCCTGACGGCAGGCGAAAGCTATTCATTCTGTGCCTGCGGACGTTCACGGAATCAACCTCTGTGCGACGGTTCCCACAAGGGGACGGGGCTGGCGCCCCAGCGCTTCACACCTGAACAAAGCGGCGATGCCGTTCTGTGCTGCTGCAAGCACACCAATAACCCGCCCTACTGTGACGGTACGCACAAGCGCTTCAGTGCCGAGGACGTGGGCGTTGAGGCGAGCTGAACCAGGCTCCTGAAACGAAAAAACCGGGTGCGGCTCTCGCCACACCCGGTTTTTTTCATCTCGCCTCAGGCTCTGAGGATCACGCCAGATCGAACCGATCCGCGTTCATCATCTTGTTCCAGGCCTTCACGAAGTCGTGAACGAACTTCTCCTGGTTATCGTCCTGGGCATAGACTTCCGCATAGGAGCGCAGGATCGAATTGGAACCGAACACCAGATCCACCCGCGTTGCGGTCCACTTCGTCTGGTCCGTCTTGCGGTCACGGATCTCGTACAGGTTGTCGTCGGTGGGCACCCAGCGGTAGTCCATGTCGGTCAGGTTCACGAAAAAGTCGTTTGTCAGCTGACCTTCTCGGTCGGTGAAAACACCATGCCGGGTGCCACCATGGTTAGTGCCAAGCACGCGCATGCCGCCAACCAGAACCGTCATTTCAGGTGCCGTAAGCCCCATCAGCTGGGTGCGATCCAGCATCAGGTCTTCCGGCTTAACGTCATAATCCTTCTTGAGGAAATTCCGGTAAGCGTCAGACAACGGCTCCAACCAACCGAAGGAGTGCTCATCGGTCATCTCCTGGCTGGCATCACCGCGACCAGGCTTGAATGGCACGATGATGTCATGGCCTGCTGCCTTGGCAGCTTTTTCAATCCCCACATTACCGGCCAGAACAATCACGTCGGCTACACTGATGCCGTTCTGCTCGGCAATCGGCTCAAGCACCTTGAGGACACGCTGCAGACGTTCCGGTTCGTTAGCAATCCAGTCCTTCTGGGGCGCCAGGCGGATGTGCGCGCCGTTGGCACCGCCACGCTTATCGGACTGGCGGAAGGTGCGGGCACTGTCCCAGGCGGTGGCCACCATGTCACTGATGCCAAGACCACTCTCGGCGATCTGCTTCTTCACCACCTCAACGTTGTAATTCCTGTTGCCCTCGGGAACCGGATCCTGCCAGATGAGGTCTTCGGTGGGCGCCTCAGGGCCGATATAGCGGTCTTTCGGGCCCAGATCACGGTGGATCAGCTTGAACCATGCCCGTGCAAAGGCATCGTCCAGCAGCTCAGGGTTCTGACGGAACTTTTCGCAGATCTTGCGGAACTCCGGGTCCACCTTGAGCGCCATATCGGCGTCGGTCATCATCGGTTTGCGCCGGATGGAGGGATCCTCCACATCCACCGGCATGTCCTCTTCCTTGATATCAACCGGCTCCCACTGATTGGCGCCAGCGGGGCTCTGCACCACCTGCCATTCGTGGTCCAGGAGCATCTCCAGGTAACCATGGTCCCACTGCGTGGGGTTGCTGGTCCACGCGCCTTCAAGACCACTGGTCACCGCATCACGGCCAACACCCCGCGTCACCTTGTTGTTGAAGCCCAGGCCCTGCTCTTCCACATCAGCGCCTTCGGGAGCCTCACCAACGTTGTTGGGGTCACCATTGCCATGGCACTTGCCGACTGTGTGCCCACCGATTGTGAGCGCGACCGTTTCTTCGTCGTTCATCGCCATCCGCTGGAACGTCACACGAACGTCCTCGGCGGTCTGAGCCGGATCCGGCTTGCCGTCCGGCCCCTCGGGGTTCACATAGATGAGGCCCATCATCACGGCGGCTAGCGGATCCTCCAGTGAATCGGGGTTACGCTCCTCATCGTAGCGGCTGTTTTCGTTGTCACTGGTCGCAAGCCACTCTTTCTCACTGCCCCAGTAGGTTTCCTTTTCCGGATGCCAGATGTCCTCGCGGCCGAAAGAAAAGCCAAAGGTCCTGAAACCCATGGACTCATAGGCAACATTGCCGGCAAACGCGATCAGGTCAGCCCAGCTGAGCTTGTTGCCGTACTTTTTCTTGATCGGCCAAAGCAGCCGGCGTGCCTTGTCCAGGTTGCCGTTATCCGGCCAGCTGTTGATCGGCGCGAACCGCTGGTTGCCAGTCCCAGCACCACCTCGGCCATCAAACACCCGGTAGCTGCCTGCCGCATGCCAGGTCATCCGGATCATCAGGCCGCCGTAATGACCCCAGTCAGCGGGCCACCAGTCCTGACTGTCGGTCATCAGGTCCATGACGTCCTGCTTGAGTTGGTCGAAATCGAGCTTGCGGACTTCCTGCTGATAGTCAAAGTCCTCGCCCATCGGGTCTGTCTTGCGGTCATGCTGGTGGAGAATGTCCAGATTGAGGCTGTTAGGCCACCACTCCATCACATCATTGCCGACTTCGGTATTGCCACCGTGCACGACGGGGCACTTGCCAGCACCTTGGTTTGCACTCATAAAGATCTCCGGTGATGCCTGTTTTGTTGATTCACGGGTCTGCAAAAGCAAGCAGCGACGCCCCCCTCAGCAGGAAGACGCGACGCCATTGCTGATTGAGACACTATAAGACATACAGCATAGGGATTGCCTAAGACTATTCAGTTGCATTTGTTCACCACCCTCATAGTCTTTATGCATGAGCAAATGCCAGAACAAGGACTTTTCCCCACCATCAGCCGTTTACGCACGCCACCTCAATATACCGCGATTATTGCCCTGTGGTCGTAAACGCAACTAGGCCATACGCTTCAGGGTTCCATCACGCCGCACGAACTGGTGAAAGAAGGCCATGGCAATATGGGCTAGAGTCAGCGCCAGTAGTGTCCATGCGAGGATCCCATGCAGCTCGCCCAGCGTGTGCATCCAGGCGACCTCGTCACCTTCGCCGACCAGCGTGAGACCAAAGGCCTCCACGCCATACCCCTCGCCAACCATATAGAGCATGCCCGTGATTGGCATCAGAACGAGCACCCCATAGATCAGAATATGGCCTGCCCGCGCGAGGTACTTGATGGGCGGCTCATGAGTGGGCCGTTGCGAAGCCTGCGACAGGGCCCAGGCCACGCGCACGACAATCAGCACCAATAGCAGAACGCCGATCGAAACATGCCAGGGCACCAGCGTCTCGCCGATCCAGTGCTCCCCTTCCGCGATACGATCAAAGAACTTCATGAACTGCCAAAGCACCAGAACAGCGAAAAGCCAGTGCAACGCACGGGTTATCACACCATAGCGTTCAGGATTATCCTTGATCATCCGCTTCCTCCTACATAACTTGCTGTTTATCATCCTAGGATTGATGATGGTTGAGCAGAACGCAACCAACAATATCAATACTTGGAAACCCTGGACCCAACCATGATCGGAGATCCCCCATGAACAGCCTCTGGCCGGTCCTCGTCATGTCGACCCTGGCCGGCGCCGCCATTCCCGCCGGTGCCTTTCTGGGCCAACTTGAGCCCCTTTTTCAGCGGTGGTTGCATACCGAATTCCGCCACAGCGTCATCGCCTTTGGGGGTGGTGCGTTGCTCGCGGCTGTGGCACTGGTACTGGTGCCCAAGGGCCTGGAACCCCTTGGCGTGCTCATGGTGACGCTGAGCATCATGGGCGGTGGAGTGGCCTTCGGGTTTCTGGATGCGGTACTGAGCCGGACCAAGGGGTCAGCCTCCCAGCTCATCGCCATGCTGGCCGATTTTCTCCCTGAGGCCATGGCGCTGGGCGCGCTTTTCGCAGCCAATGGCAACGGGGCCTATGTTCTGGCATTGCTGATCGCGCTTCAGAACCTGCCCGAAGGTTTCAACGCGTTCCGTGAATTGACCGCCGAGGAACGACCTACCCGCGAACACCGTGGCCGCACCGCCCAGGGCATGGCGCATTGGCCGGTACTGGTTGCGTTCCTGTTGCTGGTGCCGCTGGGCCCCCTGGCAGGCCTAACCGGGCATATCTGGCTGGCGGATCACCCATCGGTGCTTGGTTTCATCATGTTGTTCGCCAGCGGCGGCATCCTCTACCTGGTCTTCCAGGACATTGCCCCCCAGGCGCGCCTTGAACGACACTGGGCTCCATCACTGGGCGCCGTCGCCGGCTTCCTGTTCGGCGTTGTGGGGCATATGACCGTGGCGTGAGGGGATGATCCATTGGCCGGTTTTATCGTAGCCTTTCCGCACTACCCACTGACCGACCACTAATACCGAAGGAGGAACCAGCCATGAGTTGGGAAGGACAACAGGCTCCGGATTTCCGGCTTGAAGATCAGGACGGCAACGAGCATTCTCTCGCGGATTACCGCGGGCACAAGGTTCTGCTCTATTTCTACCCCCGCGACAACACGCCGGGCTGCACAACCGAGGCCCAGCAATTCCGTGACCGTCTTGAGGAACTGCGGGCCCATGACGTACAAGTGCTCGGCGTCAGCCGCGACACCGTCAAGTCCCATCGCAAGTTTGCGGACAAGGAAGCGCTCAACTTCCCCATCCTCGCGGATCCGGAACACGAGGTCCTTAAGGCCTACAACCTGCTCAAGGAAAAGACCATGTTCGGCAAGCCAGCCCTGGGCGTAAACCGGGAGTCATTCCTGATCGATGAAGAGGGCGTCATCCGCAAACACTACGCCAAGGTCAAGCCGCAAGAGCACGTTGACGAGATCCTGGCAGACCTCCAGAGCGAGTGAGCCGGAACTCGGCGGATCCGTTGTTCAGGCTTGCCGCAACTGGAACCCCGCCCTCGGGAAATGGACGTGGAACCGACCAAGGTCACCGCTTTCCCGGGACAGGATGAGCTTATGCTCACTGGCCGCAACCAGGGTTCCCGTCACGGGATCCCGGGCATAATCATCCGGCGCCACCGAAACCATCCTGCCCAGCAGTGGATCTTCCCCCGGTGCGTCGATTTCCTTTGGTTCGGCCTGACGGGCCTGCTCCAGGGCGCCCTCCTCGCTGAGGTCGCGCCTTGTTCCGTGACCAAACGCCTGGATCCGATCCATCCAGCCATTCACTTTCGGGTAGTCCCGTATGACGGCACGCTCAGCAAGTTCCCTGACGTACCAGAGACCGTGATACGCCGAAAAATCCGCAACACAGGGTTCTTCCCCAAATAGAAAATCTCTTTCCAGCATGTCTTCAAGCCGTTCCAGATGCTGCTCGATCCGGGTACGGGCCTGTTTGGGCGACATAGCGGACACCTTGGCCGTACGGCCAATGGATGCCCGGTCCCACAGGAAGCGCAGCGCATTGGTCACAGACGTCTCTTTTGCCAGCTTGGCCAGCATCCCGGGCCCGCTGGCACCAATAACGCAGGCAAGAAAAAGCTCCAGGTCCGCCTCCCGCACAAAGGTTTGAACTGCGTCGCTGTTGTTTTCCAGAGCCAGCTCTGGTCGCTCCGCCCGGGCAGCAATCTCACGGGCAATCTCACGCGTATCGCAATGAATATCGGCCCCATCCTGTGCGACCGGAATCTTGCGGTAACCGCCTGTGAGGGCCTCCAGCTTCGGGCGTGGCGCCATCTCGCGCACTGTGACGGACTGCCAGTCCAGTCCTGTATAACCCAGCATCGCGCGGATTTTTTCAGAGAACGGCGACATCGGATAGTTGTGCAGAATAAGATCAGCCATTAAGAGCCCATCCAGTCCATGAGTGTGCTCAGGACGCTACCGGAGATGAGGTGGCCTCGCCATGACTGAATCGGCAAAAGCTAATAGACTGCTTAATTTGACCCTTATCAAACAATAACGGGGCAGCCGCCCTGTGGGGCTGGCGCACGGGCTATCAGCAGAGAGGAACACCATGGCAACACTGACCATCAACGGCCAGAAACACGAACTCAGCATCCCGGATAACATGCCACTGCTCTGGGCCCTGCGGGATATCGTCCAGCTTACCGGTACCAAGTTCGGCTGCGGCATGGCCCTGTGTGGCGCCTGCACCGTGCACCTGGATGGTGAGGCGATCCGCTCCTGCACCACCACCGTGGGCCACGCTGACGGGGGCAACGTTACCACCATTGAGGCCATGAGTGAGGATGCCGTTGGGCACAAAGTACAGACGGCCTGGCTGGAGCTGGGAGTGGCCCAGTGCGGCTACTGCCAGGCGGGCCAGATCATGAGCGCCACGGCCCTGCTCAAGCAGAACAGCACCCCTTCGGAGGCCGAGATCCAGGACGCCATGAACGGCAACATCTGTCGTTGCGGCACCTATAACCGCATCCGCAACGCCATCCATAACGCCGCCGAGTCGGTGCAGGAGGAGGCCTGACCATGACACACGACAATGACCCCCTCCTGGTCGCGAACGTCAGCCGGCGGCGTTTCCTTGGTGGCCTCGCCGGTGCCTCGGCGCTGGTTGTGGCCGCACGCTGGGACATGGCGCTGGCCAGTGGCGATGAACAACAGTATGGCGCTGCGGGCATGCCCGGCGGCTGGGTTGATAACCCGAACGTCTTTATCCAGGTTGATCCCGATGGATCAGTAACCATCGTCAACCATCGTTCCGAAATGGGTCAGGGCATCCGGACCAGCCTCGTCATGGTGGCGGCGGACGAGCTCGGCGCGGACTGGGATCGTGTGGCCGTCCAGCAGGCGACGGCCGACCAGGACCGCTACGGCAACCAGAACACAGACGGCTCGCGCAGCATGCGTCACTGGTACGACCCCATGCGCCGGGCGGCGGCCGCCGCCCGCATGATGCTGGAACAAGCTGCCGCCAATGAGTGGGGCGTGCCGGTTTCGGAATGCGAAACAGGCGTGCATGAAGTCACGCATACCCCCTCTGGCCGCACCCTCGGCTTTGGCGCCCTGGCCAACAAGGCGCGGGAACTGGATGTCCCCGAGCGCCGCGTTATCCAGCTCAAACCCATCAATGAACACCGCTACATCGGCCAGCAAGCCGATCCCCTCCGCAAGCAGGAACCCCGTACCACCAACCGCCCCATGGCGATTGATGGATCAGACATCGTTGAGGGCAACGCCACTTTCGGGGCAGACATCCAGTTCGATGACATGATCTATGCGGTCATCGCCCGGCCTCCGGTGCTCGGGGCGACCATCGCGAGCGTCGACGACACCGAGGCCCTGAAGGTGGCCGGTGTTGAAAAGGTGGTCACTCTCGATACCAACAGTCAGCCGGCGGGCTTCAAGCCGCTGGGGGGCGTAGCGGTGATCGCGAGCAACACCTGGTCCGCCATGCAGGGGCGCGAGGCCCTGGTCATTGACTGGGATACCGAAGCAGTCGGCGATAATGCCCAGTACGACACCGAGGCGTACCGCGAGGCCCTGGAGGAAGCTGCCCAGGATCCAGGCAAGGTTATCCGGAGCCATGGTGATATCCAGAAGGCACTGGCCAATGCCGAACACACTCTGGAAGCAACCTATTACATGCCGCACATGGCCCAGGCTCCCATGGAGCCGCCGGTGGCAGTGGTCCAGGCCAGGGATGGCAAGGCACAAGCCTGGGCACCGGTCCAGCACCCGCGAGCTGCGCGTGAGGGGCTGGCCAGCGTGCTTGGCCTGGACAAAGAAGCGGTCACCGTGAACGTCACCCTTCTCGGTGGCGGCTTCGGCCGCAAATCCAAGCCGGATTACGTCCTGGAAGCCGGCCTTCTAGCGAACGAGGCAGGGGGGCGGCCCATCAAGGTACAGTGGAGCCGCGAGGACGACGTCCACCACGCCTACTTTCATGCCCTGTCCGTGGACCGGCTGGAAGGCGGTCTGGACGCGGACGGCAGTGCTACCGGATGGCGTCACCGCACGCTATCGCCAACCATCACATCACTGTTCCGGGAAGACCCTGAACACAAGGGCGGCTTTGAGCTGGGCATGGGCTTCAACACCATGCCCTTTGATGTTCCCGCCATCCAGCTGGAAAACCCGGAAGCGACCACCCATGCGCGGATCGGCTGGTTCCGTTCGGTCTACAACCTGCCCCATGCCTTCGCCATCCAAAGTTTTGCAGCCGAGATGGCTGAAGCGGCCGGCAAAGACCACCGGGACTTCCTGCTGGAACTGCTGGGCCCCGCCCGCCAGATCGATCCTCGCGACATTGGTGAGCAATGGAATTACGGTGAGGATCCGTCCGTCTACACCATCGATACCGGCCGCATGCGAAACGTGATTGAGCACGTAACGGCCAAGGCGGACTGGGGCCGTGACAGGCCCAAAGGCCGGGGGCTTGGCCTGGCGTTCCACCACAGCTTCCAGTCCTATACCGCCATCGTGATCGACGCGGAAGTGGCCGAGGACGGTAGTGTGACCATCCATAACGCGGATATTGCCTTTGACTGCGGCTTCCAGGTCAACCCGGAACGCATCCGCTCGCAACTCGAGGGCGCCTGCGTGATGGGCATCGGCATCGCGCTTCATAGTGAGATCACCTTCCGTGACGGAGAGGTACAGCAGAACAACTTTCACCAGTACAGGGTCCCGCGCATGGAACATGCGCCCAGGCAGGTACGCACCCACCTGGTGAACAACAACCCTGAACTCCCCATGGGAGGTGCGGGAGAACCCGGGCTGCCGCCCGTAGCGCCTGCGGTCTGTAACGCGATCCATGCCGCCACGGGCAAGCGGATCCGCCGCCTCCCTGTAGCGGACCAGCTGGCCGGATGACGCTGACGGTGGCTTCGCCGATAGAGGGCCCCGCACCCAGCAGGGTAACCGCCCTGGTGCTGGCAGCTGGCGCATCCCGGCGTTTTGGTGGCATGGATAAACGCCTTGCCCGCCTTCCCGGGGGTGGCCCCCTTCTGGCAACAACCGTGGAGACCCTGCGTACAGGGTTCAGTGATGTGCGGGTCGTGATCGGTACCGGGGACTGCCCAGCCACCCTCAAACTGCCCGCTGGCATAACGGTGATCCGGGCCCCTAACGCCGGCCTTGGCATGGGCCACAGTATCGCGGACGCCGTTCGGGCTCTGGATGGCGAACCAGTGGACGCATTCGCCATCTGCCTGGGCGATATGGCCTGGGTTGGTGCGGACACCCTGGCCCAGCTGACCCGAGAGGCAACGCCGACTGGGATCGTACGCCCGGTCCACTGCGGAACCCCCGGCCACCCGGTGCTCTTCGGCCGTACCTATGCACCGGAACTGATGCAGCTCAATGGCGACCAGGGGGGCCGACGGATTATCCAGAGACACCAACGTTACTACCAGCCGGTTCACCTCGACGACCCCGGTGTCCTCGCCGATCTGGACCACCCAACAGGTTTTGCGAACCCGCTCACCCCGGACCACGACCGTGGCACGGGTGTATAGCCAGAGCCCGGGCTCAGCGGGTATCCTTTCCGGCTGATGAACCGAAACCCGGAACAGAGGACAGAGACCCCGATGACCGACTCGAATCAGCCCTGGAACAACCCCATGCCCGATGACCAGTTTGAGCTGATGCGCGAAATCCTGGCCGCGCCCAGCCCGATCGGCATCGAAGCCGCCATGACCTATGGTGTTCTCAAACCCTATCTTGAGCGTGTCACTCCAGAGAACTGGCATATCCACCAGTTCAAGGGTCATGCGGGCATTGTGCTGGACAGCCATCCGGGGCGGGACGACCTGTTCAAGGTCATGATTATTGGCCACGCGGATAAGATCCGGATGCAGGTGCGCAGCATTGGTGATGACGGCAAGATCTGGATCAACAGCGATTCCTTCCTGCCCACCACGCTCATCGGCCATGAAGTCAAGCTGTTCAGCGAGGACCCCGAAAACCCTGGCAGCTACAGGGTCATTGAAGGCGGTACGGTAGAGGCGCTGGGTGCCATCCACTTCGCGGACCCGAATGTGCGCAGTGGTGACAAGGGCATCAAGAAGGAACAGCTTTACCTGGAGCTTCAGGTCCACGGCGACAACAAGAAGCAGCAGATCGAAAACCTCGGTGTGCGCCCGGGCGACTCCATCCTGCTCGACCGCCCGATCCGCAAGGGCTTCAGCCCCAACACCTTCTACGGCGCCTATCTGGACAACGGGTTGGGCTGCTTCACGACTGCGGAAGTGGCACGCCTGATGGCCGAAGCCGGCGGCACCGAGAACATCCGTGTGCTGTACACCATGACGACCTATGAGGAAATCGGGCGCCTGGGCAGCCGTGTTATGGCGGGCGAGCTCAAGCCCGATGCGCTGATTGGCGTTGACGTAAACCACGATTACAAGGCCGCACCTGGCATTGGCGACCGGCGCATGAACCCCCAGGAAATGGGCAAGGGCTTTACCATGTCCGTGGGCGCCATTGCCAGCGAGCAGCTCAACCGCTTCTTTGAGACCACTGCCCGCGAGCAGGCGATTCCTTTCCAGCGTGACGTGGTCGGCCCCGATACCGGTACTGACGGCATGGCCGGTGTGCTGGCAAGCGTTGACTGCGCAGCCACCTCCATTGGTTTCCCGATCCGGAACATGCACACCATTTCCGAATCCGGCAATACCCAGGATGTGCTGGCCGCCATTCATGCCATTAAAGGCACGCTCCAGAAGCTCGATACGCTGGATAACCCTCACCGCGAGTTCATGGATAACCATCCGCGCCTGGATCAGGCAAGCCCGCTCTCTCACCAGGGCAGCGACAAGCCTGACGACTCAAGCGCCTGAGGCGCCAGTCACACGCGGAAGAAACGGACCTTTTCGGTAAGATTGTCCGCAAGAGTGGCAAGATCCCGACTGGATTTTGCCACTTCTTCCGAGCCGGAAGCGGTTTCGCCAGTGGCGTCCCGGATGCGGGTGATGTTGCGGTTGACCTCTTCGGCCGCCGTACTCTGTTGCTCGGCCGCGCTGGCGATCTGGGCGTTCATGTCGTTGATCGACCCCATCTCCTGGCGGATGCGCGCCAACGCTGACTCCGCCTCGCTGGTCTGCTCGGCCGTATTCTGGGCCAGTTCCCGGCTGGTCTGCATGACCTGTGTGGCATTCGTTGCGCCTTCCTGAAGCTTGTTGATCATGCCCCGGATCTCCTGGGTAGACTCCTGGGTACGCGACGCCAGAGAGCGGACTTCATCAGCCACCACCGCGAACCCTCTGCCGTGCTCACCTGCCCTGGCTGCTTCAATGGCCGCATTCAGGGCGAGCAGGTTGGTCTGGTCCGCAATGTCGTTGATCACCTGCGTTACCTTCTCGATTTCGGCGCTGTCATTGGACACCGCTTCCACCGTCTGCCCGGCATTTTCCAGTGTTTCCGCCAGATTATTCATGCTCGACGCTGTTGCCTGGACCACACTGTTGCCGCTTTCCACCTCGTGATCCGCGTTCTGGGTCGCCCCCGCCGCATTGGAGGCATTGCTGGCCACTTCTTCCACCGAGGCAGCCATTTCATTGACCGCGGCCGCCATCTGCTCAGCCTCATGGGACTGGACCTGGATCTGTTCGTTGTTGCGGTCCGACGTTTCACGCAGGTCCGCCGAGGACTGAGTCAGCTGGTCAGCGGTGGCCCGCACATCACTGATGATTTCGGCAATGCGTTGCAGCGTGGTGCTCAGCGTCCCCATCACGCTGTTGGGGTAATCCGTAACAATCGTCTGATCCAGCTTACCGTCCGCAAGCCCCTGAATGGCCTGCGAGACCTCAGTCGGCTCACCACCGAGCGTCGACTTGAGGTTGCGGATGATCATCACTGCCACCAGCACACTCACCACCAGCGCCAGCCCGGTTACAGCGAAAATGAAAAACTGGAATCCATGCGCTGTCTCTCGTACCGCGCCAACATCCTCGCGAATGAGTTCTTCCTGGTGGTCAATGAAGGCGTTAACCCGTTTAAGCCACTCTGAATAAGCGGGCGACACCTCATCGAGCAGGAACTGCCGCGCCTGCTCCAGGTTGCCCGATTGGCGTTGCGCCAGCACTGTGTCCGTGGCGTCCAGAGCCCGCTCCTGAATTGCCTCGATCCGCTCCAAGAGCGCACGTTCACGGTCTGTCGTTTCCGTTTCCGCAAACAGCTTTTCCATGGCGTTGGCGGATTCGGCATAGTAATTCTTGAGTTCACGGATATCGGCCAGGTGTTTTTCCAGCCCCGAATCATTCCGGACGAGCACCGCATCCCGAATCGCGATCGCCCGGTCATGAACGCTGCCCCGGAAGTTGATCGCCTGACGCTGTTTCGGGGAAGCCCCCTCGTTGACGGCGGTCAGGGTCCGGTCAATGAAGTTCACCCGCATCACGCCTGTTACGGCAATGAGCAACATGAGAACGGCGACGGCCCCAAATCCCAGACTGAGGCGCTGAGCCATGGACAGATTGAAGGTCATTGAACAGTCTCCAGAGTGACACGGTTTGTTGTTGTACCAGTCAAGGGATACGACGCCTTTCCACAAACCGATTCCACAACCACGTAAAGCTTTGTAGCCCCAGAACAGCATCCGGCCATCAACGCGGGCCCGGCCTGAGGCAATAATCACGGTCATGCTCTTGCGCGAGACTCTGTTAACCTTGTAGGACGTCAATACAACCTGGGGCGGGGTCAACACCACCTGCCCCATCAGACGGACACGTCGTGCTGCGGCCTCATTCCGGATCTGCCAGGAGTTCCACCATGCCCACCACCGAATTCCAGTCACGCAACGGCCTCACTCTCAAGGGCACCGTCGAGTTACCGCCAGGCGGTATCTGGCAAGCCACCGCCATCTTTGCCCATTGCTTCACCTGTGGCAGCCAGGTACGCGCCGCGCGCACCATCACCACCGCCCTTGCTGGCGCGGGCTTCGCGGTTCTCCGGTTCGACTTTACCGGCCTGGGAGAAAGCGAAGGCGAGTTCGCGGATACGAACTTTTCCAGTAACCTGGACGATCTCGAAGACGCTGCGGCCTGGCTTAGCGAACACTACGCGGCGCCCCAGCTGCTGGTTGGGCACTCACTGGGCGGCTCGGCAGCCCTGGCCGTGTCCGAGCGACTGGATAGTGTCCGGGCTATTGCCACCATTGGCGCGCCCGCAAGCCCGGATCATGTGCTCAAGCAATTCGGCAACGACCTGGACCGTATCGAGGAAAACGGCAGCGCAGAGGTGGACCTTGCCGGCCGTCCCTTCCGGATCCGTAAGGACTTCATAGACGATGCCCGCAACCACGACCTCACCGACAGGCTCCACAGCCTGAGACGCGCCCTGCTGGTAATGCATGCCCCGCATGACCGCACTGTGAGCATCGACAACGCTGAACAGATCTACACTGCCGCCCTGCACCCCAAGAGCTTCATCAGCCTGGACGATGCGGACCACCTGCTGTCGCGCCGCTCGGACGCCCAATACGCAGCCCAGGTTGTCTCCGCCTGGGCTGCCCGCTTCCTGGAGCCCGAAACCACGCCGGTCCCGGAAGGCGCGCGCGTTACCGGTCGCACCGACGACGGGTTCCTGTGCCGTGTCCAGGCGGGCCTACACGAAATGGTCGCCGACGAACCCAGAGACAACGGCGGCACCGACAGTGGACCCGATCCGTACGGGCTTCTGGCGTCATCACTGGGTGCCTGCACGGTCATGACCCTTAATAGGTACGCACGCCACAAGCAGCTGCCCGTCGAGCGCGTCACCTGCGACGTCAGCCACCGCAAGATTCATGCTGAAGACTGCGAGGCGTGTGAGACGGCCTCCGGAAAGGTGGACGAACTGGTGCGCCACATCACCATTGAAGGGGACCTGACCGAAGAACAACGCCAGCGCATGCTCCAGATCGCCGAGCGTTGCCCCGTGCACCAGACCCTGAAGAATGAGATCCGGATGCACGACGAGTTGGTGGAATAAGTCCGGATTTGGCCCCGGGTACCGCTAGCGCCACTCGGCAAGCCGCACAGGCACCCGCCGCGCTCCCCAGCGCCCGGGATCGCCATCAAACACTCCGGCGCACTGTGTACCACAATTCGTGCAGTGCCCATCCGGTGTCAGATTCCAGTCACTGAGCACGAACCAGTCGCGGCCAATCAACTTCTGGCCGCAATGGTGACAGTAGGTGCTGCCCCCTTGCTCGTCGTGCACATTCCCCGTATAGGCATACCGTACCCCATTGTTCATCGCGATTTCCCGTGCCCGTGTCAGGGTCTCGGGAGGCGTTGACGGGTAATCCATCATCTTGAAATCCGGATGGAATGCCGTGAAATGCATGGGCACATCGGGCCCCAGGTGTTCCACCACCCACTGGCTCAGCTGCTCAAGCTCCTCGTCGGAATCGTTCTCCCCTGGAATCAGCAGCGTGGTGAGCTCGAACCAGATATCAGTCTCATTGCGCACATATTCCAGGGTATCCAGAACCGGCTGGAGCTGACTGCCGGTGATTTTGCGGTAGAAACGCTCCGTGAACGCCTTGAGGTCGAAATTGACCGCATCCATGTAACGGAAGAACTCGCGGCGCGGCTCCTCGCAGATGTAGCCCGCTGTCACCGCAACCGCCTTGATGCCACGCTCATGGCAGGCCTGGGCCACATCAATGGCGTATTCATGAAAAATGATCGGATCATTGTAAGTGAAGGCGATGCTGCTGCATCCAAGATCCTCAGCGGCCCGACGTTGTCTTCCGCGACGATGCCCATCAATGGGAACATGGGCTTGAGGTCCACCTCCCCTTCCTGCAGGCCCTGTTGGATGATTTCAGGGTTGTCCCCCTGGTGGTGGGCGACGCCTCCCCCGAAGAGGTCGGTACGCTGCTGGATGAGCTCTGGGGCGGGCCGGAAACATTGATCGCGATCAGCTCGGACCTAAGTCACTTCATGGATTACGACAGCGCCGTCCGCCGGGATCGGCGCACGTCCGAAGCCATTGAAACTCTCGCGTACGAGAAGGTCCGGGATGGTGACGCCTGTGGCCGCCATCCCATCAACGGACTTCTATGGCTGGCCCGGCAGAAAGGCATGGAAGGCCGTATTCTGGATCTGCGTAATTCCGGCGATGCAGGCGCCTCGAAAGACAGTGTAGTTGGGTATGGTGCCTATGTTTTCCACTGACACACAGCTCGCCGCGGAACACCAGCGGATGCTTTTGAAGCTGGCGCGGGACAGCATCCGGGAAGGGATTGAAAACGGCCGTACCGGCGCTGTTGACCCCCTGCAATGGCCCGAGGAACTGCAGCGCCATGGGGCAAGCTTTGTCACGCTCAAGCGCCGGGATGGAAGCCTGAGAGGCTGTATCGGGACGCTGGAAGCGCGCCAGCCACTGGTGGCGGATGTTGCGGAGCACGCTTACGCCGCCGCTTTCCGGGACCCCCGCTTTCCGCCGCTGACAGCCCAGGAGCTGGACGCTGTCACGGTGGAGCTGTCCATCCTCTCCATCCCGGAGCCTCTTGCCGTCACGTCCGAGGCGGAGCTTCTGGCAACTGTTCAGCCTGGCGAGGACGGGCTCATCCTTGAGGAACGTGGGCATCGCGGAACCTTCCTGCCCAGCGTTTGGGAGTCCCTTCCCGAACCCCGGGATTTTGTGCGCGAACTCAAGGGCAAGGCGGGCCTGCCCGCGGATTACTGGTCCCCAACGCTGACCGTCAAGCGTTACCGCACCCAATGCTTCAGCGAGCATGAGGACTGACCCTACCCCAGCAACGCCACGCTCTTGACCTGGGCATGAACATCCAGTCCCGGTGCCAGCCCCAATTGTCGCATTGAACGGTGACTGACCCTGGCCAGGAGCACCGTCGTGCCCACCCGTAACCGGAGCATGACGTGGCCACCCTCCTGATGGGCGATCGCCTCGATCCGTGCCGGCATTACATTCAGGATACTGCTGTCGCGGGGCGCACTGAGGGCCACACTGACATCCCGGGCCTGGACCTGGAGGCGCACCGGTTGCCCCACCGCCAGATCGCCCAGAACCGCGTACATAGGCCCCGCATCCGAGGCCACGCGTACCACGCCGTCCTGCGTGTCGCAGTCGTCCACAACACCCTCAATCACGGTTTCCGCCCCCGGTTGCGCTGCCATGGGCAGGTCCAGTCGTGTGAACAACTCTGCCAGGCTTCCCTCCGCCTGCACGCGGCCGGCTTCCATCAGTACCAGGTGATCCGCCAACCGCGCCACTTCTTCCCGGGAATGGCTGACATAAAGCATGGGCAGCGCCAGTTCCCGGTGCAGACGCTCCAGGTAGGGCAGGATTTCCTGGCGCCGATCATCATCCAGCCCCGCCAGGGGCTCATCCAGGAGCAAAAGAGCGGGCTCGACAGCAAGCGCCCGGGCAATGGCCACCCGTTGTTGCTCCCCACCCGAAAGCTGGTGTGGACGCCGGTCCAGGAGGTGGCGAATCGCCAGCAACTCAATGGCCTGCTCCAGGCGGGTACTGGCTGCATTACCCTGGCTCCGGCGCAGCCCGTAATGCAGGTTGCCTTCCACGCTCCGGTGGGGGAACAGGCTGGGCTCCTGGAACACATAACCAACGGCACGCCTGTGGGGAGGCAGGAACCGGTTGGCGTCCTGCCATACCTGGCCATCCACCCACAGGTGGCCCATCGCAGAGCGCTCCAGCCCCGCGATGATCCGCAGCAGCGTGGTCTTGCCACAGCCGGAGGGGCCGAAAATGGCGCTCACGCCGGCAGCTGGCAGCTCCAGGGCAAGGTCCAGACTGAAGCCGTCCCGGTCCAGCCGGAATGCCAGCTCCATGCTCACAGTCGCACCACCCGGAAGCGTCTATTAAGGGCGTAAACCGCCATCAACATCAACAGCGACATCAGAAGCAGCCCGCCCGAGAGCCAGTGGGCACTGGTGTAATCCAGCGCCTCGACATGATCATAGACGGCGATGGACACGACTTGGGTGCTGCCGGGGATATTGCCGCCAATCATCAGCACTACGCCAAACTCGCCCAGCGTATGGGCGAATCCCAGTACCGCCGCGGTCAGGAACCCGGGCGCCGCCAACGGCACCGCTACCGTGAAGAACCGGTCCAGGGGAGAGGCCCGCAGCGTGGCAGCCACTTCCAGAGGCCGGTAACCGACCGCCGAGAAGGCATTCTGCAAGGGCTGGACCACGAATGGCAGCGAGTAGACCACCGAACCGATCACCAGCCCGGAGAACGTGAAGGCAAGAGGCCGCCCACCGATCATCGCCATTAATCCCCCAATGGGCCCTTCCGGGCCCAGCGCGATCAACAGGTAAAAGCCAAGCACCGTGGGCGGCAGAACCAGGGGCAACGCCACCATGGCTTCCACCACAAACCGGAAGCGCCATTGCGTACGCGCCAGCCACCAGGCAAGGGGGGTGCCCAGAACCAGCAGTATCACAGTGGTTAGGGTGGCCAGCTTGAGGGTTACCCAAAGCGCCGTCAGGTCAGCCTCGGTCAGGATCATGGCACCTCATACCCGAAATCCCTCAGAACAGCGCGCCCCTTGTCACTGGCAATAAATGACAGGAAAGCCCTGGCGGCCTGATTCTCCTGGAGAAGTACCGCCTGCTGCTCAATCGGTTCATGGAACGACTCTGGCACCCGCCACTGGGAGCCCCCGGCTGAAGACCCCATCGCCTTCAGCTGGGAAGCGGCCACGAATCCAAGCTGGGCGTTCCCCGTCTGGACAAAGTGGAACGCCTGGGCAATGTTCTCGCCCATGACGCGGCGCCCTTGGGTGGCCGCCCATAGGCCCCGTGCTTCCAGAACCTGGCGCGCGGCCCGCCCATAGGGCGCCAGCCTGGGATTCGCCAGCGCCAGATGGCGATAATCGCCTGTTTCCAGAACCCGCCCCTTGGGGTCCACATAACCGGCTTCCGGACTCCAGAGCACGAGCGCCCCCTGTGCATACGTAAACCGGCTGCCCGCAACGGCAATCCCCTGGTCTTCCAGCTTCCGGGGCCTTTCAACGTCCGCCGCCAGGAAGGCCTGGAACGGCGCGCCATTGCGGATCTGGGCGTAGTGCTTGCCGGTTGAACCGGTCGCCAGGATCACGCTGTGCTCAGTAGCCGCTTCAAACCGCTCTACCAGCACCCTGGCTGCTCCCGCGACATTGCTGGCCACGGCCACCCGGATCTCGGCAGCCCCGACGGATACGGAACCAGCGACAAGCAACAGAATACACAACCACAGCGGCGCACGAGCAGCACGATGCAACGCGAATTCTCCCAACAATCCCGATGACGGGCCGAGTCTACCAGACGCGACCCTTACGCAGGGTCCCAGACATGGTAGGCTGAGAGCCATCCCGGAAGCGATCATCCCCGCAATCAATAAGGCTGTCTATGCGCGTTATTATCCGTTATTTCTTCCGTACATTGCGTCTGGTTCTTACCCCGGTCGTGCTGATCAACGAGAAGTTGAGCACGCCACGAGCGGTCAGCCGCGGCGCCGAAGAGCAGGCAAGGGTGGAACAGGCCACAAGCAATCTGGCGCTCTACCAGTTCAAGGCATGCCCATTCTGCATCAAGGTGCGCAAGGAAATGGCGCGCCTGGGGCTGCCCATTGAAACACGGGATGCCCAGAACGACCCGCAACACAGGGCCGATCTGGAAGCCGGCGGCGGCCGCGTCAAGGTGCCCTGCCTGTTGATTGAACATGACAATGGCACCCAGCAGTGGCTGTACGAGTCCGATGACATCAACGCTTGGCTGCGCGAGCAGTTCGAACCCGCGTCAAGCTGATGGTTCCGGTGCAGGTGGTGCAGGTGGCCCACCTGCACCGCCCGCTCCTCACCCGACCACGGGAACCCCGATCCAGGCTGGATGCAGCCAGATGGCGAAGACCCCATAGAGGGCCAGCCCGACCAGGACCACGATCGCATCATTGAAGCGCGTGGCCGGCAGGCGCGGGATAGCCCGCGGCGTACGGCGTTTGAGCGATATGCGGTCGGCCACCGCCCATGCCAGAAAGCCCCCGAAAAGAAGCACATCCGCCAGCATGCCATTGGCCAGAAGGTGGCCGAGTGCCCATGCCTTCACCGCCACCAGCATGGGGTGCTTCAGCGTGCTGCTGATCTTCCCCGGGAAATAGGTTGCGATCAGCATCGGGAACGCGATCAGAACCAGAAGCATGGTGATGTGGGAGGTCCAGGCCGGCGTTGTGTAAAGCACCACCGGATCCATGCGCGCGGCGCCGTACCCCTTGATGATGAGTACAAGGCCAATGGCGGCTATAACCGAGTACAGGCCCTTGAAGGGCCATTCCCCGAGGCGCCGCGCCATGGCATTGCGCTGTGCCGGCGCCACGATGGACAGCGAATGGATGCCCAGAAAAAGCACCAGGCCGAGCAGAAGCAGCGTCATGACTCCAATCCTTTTTGTTGTTCATTCATTGATGGTCGTCACCACCCTACCCCCAAATACAGCATCGACAACCCCTCGGCCTGGCTCCGAGCTGAGCGTTACCGGCGAGCTATGATATAGACCGCGTGGATGATGCCCGGCAGATAGCCGAAAAGCGTCAACACGATGTTGATCCAGAACTGCAGTCCCAACCCGACCTGGAAGAAGACTCCCAGCGGTGGCAACAGTATGGAAAGAATGAGGCGAACAACGTCCATGGGCAATCACTCCTGTCAACAGTCACCGAAACGACGATCGGACCAGCTCTTCTAGGCCATGGCGGCCTGCTGTCCGTCCAGAACCTTACGATAGGCCTCCATCAGGCGACAGTGGCCCTCGGTGGGCGCCTCCGGGTCCAGCTTCTCCAGTCCCGGGAAGCGCGCCTCGCCGCGAGCCCAGCGCCGTGCCCGGCTCACCAGTTCCGGGCCATGATAAAACTGCAGGGCCCGCTCGTAAGGCGTTGCATCGTCCGTGCAAAGATCCAGCTCCAGAGCCTGATACAGCGCCGCAAAAGCAGCCCGCTCCTCATCACTCAGGTCACCAGAGGCGAGAATCGAAGGCAGTGCTTCCAGTGCCTGCTCGCGCTCGCCGAGCGCCAGCAACAGCCATACCCGGAACTCCCCCATCCTTAACCGTCCCCAGGGCCCGGTTTTACCGACAATGCCGGCCCATTCAAAGACCCGGATCTGGTCATTCACATGCTGGCCATCAATCACGTCCAGAATCCGTTGCCATCCTTCCTCACCAGCGGCTTCCAGATCAAACAGCAGGGGCCGGATGGGAAGGCAGGCGTTGTTATTCTGCAGCAGGAGTTCGTCCGGCAGGTAGATGTCCGAGAACCCGGGCACCAGGATGCGGCAGGCATAGGCACCGAGCTGGGTGTGCTCGGCAATGTACACCTCGTAGCCCTCCTCCGCGAACTGCGCCAGCATCTGCTGGTGGGCCGTAGCGTTATCATGGGCCCAGGGACTGTTGGCATCCCAGTCGTAGAAGGCCACGTCCGGCTCATCACCGACCATGGCCCAGGACACATAGCCACTGGAGTCAATGAAATGCAGTTCCAGGTTATGGGGTTCGTTCACCAGCTCCATATCCGCCGTTGGCGCCGGGAAGCCTTCAAGTTCATCCAGGGCCCGCCCCTGCAGAAGCTCCGTCAACGAACGCTCCAGCGCCACCTGGAAGGTCGGGTGGGCACCGAATGAGGCATAGACACCACCGTCAGGGTGTTTCAGAAGGACGCACATCACCGGATACTGCCCGCCGAGGGAGCCGTCCAGGGCCCGGATGCCAAAGCCCTCGTTGCGCAGCGCCTCAATCCCCTCCCGGATATGCGGGTAGCGGTCGATCACCTCCGCCGGGACTTCCGGCAGCGTGATCGCCTGACTGATGATGCGCTCCTTGATGCCGCGCTCAAACAGCTCGGAAAGCCCCTGGACGATTGCCTCATCCCGATTGTTCCCGGCGCTCATCCCATTGGACACAAACAGATTCGCGATCATGTTCACCGGCACGTAGACCGTTTCCCCATCGCTCTGGCGCGTATAGGGGAGCGCACACAGGCCCCAGCCGGTACCGCCACCATTCAGGTCCTGCAGCTGGGCTGGTGTAACCCCCTGGGGGCGGATGTAACGCGCCAGCCAGGTCTCATCCAGCAGCCCCTCGGGCCATTGTTCAGTGTCCACCGGGAACCAGCGTTCCTCCGCCTGATGCACGAATCCATACTCCGGCCCCGCCGCGTCGAGCATGAAATCCGCCCACAGATAACGGGTCGACAGGCGCTCTATGAGCTCGCCATAGGCGCTGGCCAGGGCCGCTTCACGGTTGGCGCCCTTGCCATTGGCGAATACCTGGGGGCAGTCACGGTCACGGATGTGCACGGACCAGATGTAAGGCGCCGGGTTCAGCCAGCGGGCCTGTTCAATCGTGAAGCCGAGGCTGGCAACGGCGTCGCCGATACGCTGGATGGAGTCTTCCAGGGCACGGTCCTTGCCGGGAATATAGGTCTTGCTCATGGGATGGGCTCGGATGGTGGTTTTACAAAGGGGGTTATTATCGCACGCCGCGCTTCCCCGGGACTACCAGACCTTGCTGGGGTAATGACGCTCAATCCGGATACCGGACGCTTCCAGGAACGCCATGAATTCCTGAAGATCCTCTGGATTGAGGAAACGGGCCACCGGTACACGGGTATCGTGGTAGGCCAACACCAGCCTGGGCACCTCAAAGCCATGGCGGGGCATTTCCATGATCACGCGCACCCAGTACCGGGGCACGGTCCACTCGGATTCCTTGCGGTTAATCCCCTTCTCGAGCCGTACTATATCCGGCGTCACCACCAGCACCTCCTGGCGGTGACACTGCCGCGATGTGTAGTACAACCCGTAGGCAACCACCGCCAGCTCCAGGCCCGCGAACGGCAGGATCATCCAGGCGCCAGCCAGGGACCAGCCAATGGCTACGATCAGGGTCACCACGGCGATGAGACCAAAGAAGGCAATGTTGCCGTACCAGCTCAGGGAGCGGTTGGGTGTCAGGCGCAGGGCCCTCCCCTCTTCGTGGTCCAGGTACTCAAGCATCAGGGAAACCCGCTTGTTGCAGACAGCCATAAAACAACAACGCCCCCATACTACCCACCCAGACCAAAGCCATCACGGATCCGTCACCGAATAACACCATTCAGGCTAAAGTTCTCCCACTACCTGCCGTTCAAATAATATACAACCCATGCCTTGGTGCCTGAATCATGATCAGTGGAAGCAGCATCCAATTAAGCCAAGCCAATGCCCAGAGCATGACCCGGATCCACCACCAGAACGCGCAGCTGCAAGCCCATAGCCAAGGCTCAAGCGCTCAGGATCCGACCCGAAGCGGCGAAGATCGGGAAATCGTTCTCAGCCGGGATGCCCGCTACCAATACCAGAACAGCGAGCAACGCCAATACGTCAGCACCAGCACCGTCCAGGGGCCCCATGGTGACAGGTCGGTATCCGCCAGCGCGCAGCTGGCACAGACCGCCTCCAACGTAATGCTCGAAGGCCAGGAAGCACTCAGGGTCGGCCTATCGGCCATGAACACCAGTGCCGACCAGAGGGTGAGCACCAACGGTTCCGTTCGGATGCAGGCAAACCGCTTCACCTTTGTTTCCGAAACCCAGAACCGCCAGGTGGCCGCCACTGGCTCCATCGAACTGGATGACGGCCGGCATGTGGATTTTACGCTCGGTATCAACCAACAACAGTCCCAGCAGTATGCGTTCAGCGAAAGCGTACGCATTGAAGAGCGGGCGATGACGGACCCACTGGTCATCAACTTTGACAGCCCTTCAGCAACCCTGGGCGACACCGTTTTCGAATTTGACCTCAACGGTAACGGCGATCCATCCGAATACGCCACCCTGAGCGCCGGCAGTGGTTACCTGGCCCTCGACCGCAACGATAACGGCAAGGTGGATGATGGCAGCGAGCTTTTTGGTCCCGCCTCCGGATCCGGTTTCAAGGAGCTGGCAAGCCTGGACAAGGACGGCAACAAATGGCTCGACCGGAATGACCCGGCCTTCGATCGGCTCCAGGTGATGGTTCAGGGCCGGGATGGCGAGCAGCAACTGCGTACGCTATCGGAGGTGGGGGTGGAAGCCCTCTACACCGGCAGCACCCAGGACCGTTTCAGCCTGACCAGCAGCCAGGGCGTTCCCCTGGGGGAAATCCGGGCCACAGGCCTCTACCTGAGTGAGGGCGGAGAGGTGCGAACGCTTGAGGAACTCGATCTGGCGCGTCAGGAAGAGTCCGAAACGCCGGAACAGGAAACAGTGCTTGCTGAGGGAATGCCAACCCCAAGCGACACTGGCAGCAACACGGCGCCCCGGATGGCTGTGAGCGACTCGGTGCAGGAACGGGTCCAGAGCATCCGTGAGGCACTGGGCAAGCTTGATGCCATCCACAGCCAGCAGCAAGCGTTCATCGACCAGAGCCAATCTCCGGAGGACGCCAGCAAGACGGACCTGGATCGCTTCATGGAACAAATGGACCAACTGCGCGTCCGCCTCCTTGAGGATACGATGAAACGACGCGAGGCGGCTAACGAATACGCCCGGGGACTGGCGCTCAACGCCGAATGATCGGCCCGGGCCACGCGCACGTATCTACCTCGGTAGAATACGAGCATGGCTTTCCTGTGTCATGCTTGCGCCGGTTCCCCCCTAAGGACGTTGACATGCAAATGCGCGACACCCTGACCCTGTTGCTGGCAACGGTTTTACTGACCGCATGCGGCGACAGTCCCAGGGCACCGGTTTCCATGGACTCCGTGGAAAGCGACGGAGTGCTCAAGGTGGCTACCCGCAACGGGGCCACGACCTACTACCTTAACCGCCACAAACAGCCGTCAGGCCCAGAGTATGAGCTGGTGATGGAATTCGCGGACGCCCAGGGATGGGAGGTGGAATGGACCATGCACGACTCAACGGCCAACGTTATCCAGGCCCTGAAGCGAGGCACCGCCCACCTGGCCGCCTCCGGGCTGACGCACCGACCGTCCCGTAATGCCCGTTTTACCCGGGGCCCAGCCCACAGCGAGGTCACCGAACAGCTGGTATGCCACCGTGAGGGCCGCCCATTACCGCGCCTGCCGGAAGACATGGCGGATCTCGATATCCGTGTGACCGCCAGCTCCAGCTATGTCGAGACGCTCAACGGACTGGCCGCCGAGCACGAAGGCATCACGTTCAGTACCAGTGAGCTGACCACGGAAGTCCTGCTCTCCCATGTTGCCGAGCAACGTTTCGACTGCACTGTTGCCGATGCCAACATCGTCCAGGTCACGCGCCGGCACTGGCCGCACCTGGAAGTCGCCATGAACCTGACCCGTGGCCAGAACCTGGGCTGGTACTTGCCGGAGGGAGCGGAAAAGCTGGCGGGGACGGCCCGCGAGTGGATGAACAGCCGCGCCGGCGATGAAGCCATCAGGGCCATGGAACGCACGTATTACGCCTACATCGGGGAGTTCGACTTCGTGGACCTGCGGGCCCTGAACCGTCGCATTGATGAGCGGCTTCCCAGGTACCGGCAGGCTTTCATCCAGGCGGAAAACAAAACCGGCATGCCAGCCGAGCTGCTTGCCGCCCTCGCCTATCAGGAATCGCATTGGGATCCCAAAGCCGTTTCACCCACCGGGGTTCGTGGCATCATGATGCTGACCCAACGCACCGCCAGGTCACTGGGTGTAAAGGACCGACTTGATCCGGAACAGGCTATTGATGGCGGCGCCCGCTACCTGGCGGACCGCCACGCGCGATTGCCGGAAACCATCCCCGAACCCGACCGGACCTTCCTGGCCCTGGCCAGCTACAACATCGGGCGAGGTCATCTTCTGGATGCCCGCCAGCTGGCGAGAAATCTGAAGCGTGATCCCAACTCATGGGAGGACATGCGTCAGGTCCTCCCCCTCAAGGCGGATAAACGCTATTACCCCAGCACCCGCTATGGCTACGCCAGAGGGTACGAGCCCGTGCATTACGTCCAGCGAATCCGGAATTACAAAGACATAATCAGCAAGGAATTTGAATGACCCCCATAGCCAGCGCTGGAATGGTCATACCCATGCCAGCCTGATAGGCTTGCCGAGGTTACTAACGACCCCTGAAAAAGATGTTGGGATTCATGCCTGAACGCCTGATGGCACTGATGCTGGCCGTTCTTGTAACCGGATGCGCGTCGCAACCGGAAGACAGGCCGCAACCCCCGGTTACCATCCCTGATAGCTTCTCCAGTTCCGGGGATGAGCCAACCCCCAAACGATGGTGGCAAAGCTTTGGCGATGAACAGCTCAACCAGCTCGTCAAGGAGGGCCTTAATGCCAACCCGGATGTGCTCAGCGCCTGGCAACGCTTGCGGCAATCCCGCGCAGCCGTGAATCAGCAAGCCGCGGATCGCTTCCCCAACCTGGATGCCACTGCCAATGGCGAGCTCAGCAAAAGCGACAACAGTAACACCACGGAAAGCCTGAACCTTGGACTCAGTTCCGAGTATGAGGTGGACCTGTGGGGCCGGATAAACTCCCGGGTGGAAGCGGAACAATTCCGGGCCCGCGCCAGCCGGGCGGACTACCAGACCGCCGCCCTCACACTGAGCGCTGAACTCGCGCGCACCTGGTACCAGCTGCGCGCCCAGCGGGCCAAACTTGAGCTCACGGACGCCCAGATCGAAACCAACCGCAACGTGATGACATTGCTGGAGGCCCAGTTTGGCAACGGCCAGACAGGCAGCGCGGATGTACTGCGCCAACGTCAGCTCCTTGAATCCACGGAGGAACAGCGCCTTCAGGTGGCGTCGCAACAACAGGTCCTGGCAAACCAGTTAGCGGTTCTGCTTGGACGCGCGCCGGCCAATAGCCCGCTGCCAAAAGGTCGCGGGCTGCCCACGGAGCTGCCCCCTCTTCCGGAAACAGGTGTACCGGCTGATCTTGTCCAGCGCCGTCCGGATGTCCGCAAGGCGTTCCACCAACTCCAGGCCGCCGATGCGGAACTGGCCGCCGCCATCAGCAACCAGTTCCCGCGCTTGACCCTCTCGGCCTCCGCCTCAACCCGGGAAAACAGCGTCGAGGATCTTTTCGACAACTGGGCCACAGCGCTCGCGGGCAACCTGGTCGCTCCCCTTATCGACGCCGGACAGCGCGATGCCCAGGTTAACCAAGCCCGGGCCAAACGCCGCCAGCGCCTGTACGAGTACGGCCAGACGATTCTTACCGCCTTCGAGGAGGTGGAGAACGCACTGGTTCAGGAGCGCAAGCAGCGCCAGGCCATTAGCCGCCTCCAACGCCAGCTGGAACTGGCCGAAACCACCTATGACCAGCTCCGCCAACAGTATTTTAACGGGCAGGTAGGCTACATCGAGGTACTGAACGCCCTGACCGACCGCCAGGACCTGGAGCGCAGCCTGATCAGCGCGCGGCGCCAGCTGGTGGAATACCGGATCGCGCTGTACCGGGCGCTGGCCGGCGGTTTTGCCCCCCGTGACAACTCTGCGAGTGAGACAGGATGAACGAACCGATCAACGACAGCGCAGCACGCCCGGAGACTGGCCGCGCCGGCCGACTCAAGACGGCGTTCATCACCCTGGTGATACTGGCGTTGGGCGCCGCCCTGATATGGCTGATTTTCCGCACGGAACCAACCGCCACACGCGGCCCTGAAAGTACCCGGGAAACCGCCATGCTGGTGGATGTAATCACCGCCGAGCGCGCTGACTACCACCCCACAATCACCGCCATGGGCCAGGTTCGCGCCGCCCGGGAGCTTACGCTCCGCCCCCGTGTGAGCGGCCAGATTATCAAGCGAGCTCCCGACTTCTCACCGGGAGGCAAGGTCGAGCAAGGCGAGATGCTGGTACGGATCGATCCCGCTGACTACAAGGCCACGCTCCAACAGAGACGCAGCGAATTGCGCCAGAGGCGTTCTGAGCTGGCCATCGAACAGGGCCGCCAGAACGTGGCCCAACAGGAATTTGAGCTGCTTGGGGAAGACCTCGAAAAGCCCAACAAGGCCCTGGTTCTGCGCCAGCCCCAACTCAAGCAGGCCCGGGCCCAGGTTGAATCCGCGCAGGCCGCGCTCAACCAGGCCCAGTTGAACCTGGACCGCACACGCGTGACCGCCCCTTTTGACGCCCGGGTATTGAATCGTGAGATCAGCGTGGGCTCTCAGGTCAGCACTGGCGAAGCGTTGGGGCGCTTGGTGGGTGTGGATAAGTACTGGGTCGAAGCAACAGTACCCCAAAAGCATCTCCCGAGGCTCCGCTTCGAGCAACGCAACGGCGAAGCCGGCGCACCGGCCACCATCCGTAACGACACCGCATGGCCCAATGGCCAGCACCGCAAGGGTCACCTCCAGCGCCTGATCGGCGAGCTGAATGACACGACACGACTGGCCCGGGTACTGATCACGGTCAAAGATCCATTGGCCCTCAAGCCCGAAGCCCAGGGCAAGCCTCGCCTTCTGCTTGGCTCCTTTCTTAACACGAGGATCAAGGGCCGCGAGATCAAGAACGTGGTGCGGGTTAAACGCAACCATATCCGGCGCGACGACACCATCTGGGTTATGGAGGCGGGCAAGCTTGCCATTCGGTCCCCCGAAATCGTCTTCAGGGACAGCCAGTACGCCTACCTCAGAAGCGGCGTTGAGGCAGGCGAATCCGTAATCACCAGTGACCTCGCCACCGTGGTGGAAGGCGCCGACCTGCGCACCGACGAGGATAACGGATGAGTCGCGGCGACCAGGAACCAACTACGTCGGGCTGGACCGGCCCCATCGCCTGGATGGCGCGCAACTCCATCGCCGCCAATCTGCTGATGATCCTGCTTCTGGCGGGCGGTCTCTGGATGGCCTTCGAACTCCAGAAGGAAGTATTTCCCCAGTTTGAGCCGGATATCGTCCAGGTATCGGTCACCTACCCCGGCGCTGCCCCGGAAGAAGTGGAACAGGGCATCCTGTTACCGGTTGAGGAAGCGGTTCAGGGGCTGGAAACCATCAAGGAGATGACCTCCACTGCCCGTGAGGGATCGGGCACTGTCACCCTGGAGCTGATCAACGGCGCTGACCGGATGAAGGCGCTTCAGGACATTGAACAGGAAGTGGACCGCATCCGCACCTTTCCGGACGAGGCCGAAGAACCCCGTGTCCGTCTTCAGGGCCGATCCCACCATGTTATGGAACTGGTACTCTACGGCGACGTCGATCCCTGGACCCTGCGCCAATTGGGCGAGCAGGTTCGCGACCGGTTGCTGTCGGAACCAGGCATCACCCAGGCCACGGTCAGCGATGTGCCAGACTACCTTACTGAGGTAGCCGTGCCCCAGCAAAGGCTCCGGAAATACGACCTGACCCTCCAGCAGATCGCCCAGCGGATTAAGGCATCAGCCAAGGACATCCCGGCGGGCTCGGTGGCCACCGAGGGCGGTGATATTCTCCTGCGCATGGAAGAACGCCGCCTGTGGGCCGATGCCTACAAGGACATCGTCCTGAAAAGCGACGACTCCGGAAGCACGGTCACCCTCGGCGACCTTGCCACGGTTCGGGACGGCTTCGATGAAACCGGCTTCCATTCACGGTTTAACGGCTTGCCCTCCGTTGAAATCGAGATCTTCCGGACCGGCACGCAGTCACCGTTAACAGTCGCCGCCGCGGGCAAGAACGTCATGGCGGAACTGGAAAAGACCCTTCCTGATGGGATCAAGCTGCGCGTTGACAGCAACCGCGCGCGGCACTTCGAGGACCGCATGAGCATGCTCCTCGAAAACGGCCTCCTGGCGATGGTGATCGTGCTGGTTCTGCTCAGCCTCTTCCTCGAATACCGGCTGGCGTTCTGGATCATGATGGGGATGACCATCTCCTTCGTGGGCGGCATGCTGTTCCTGCCGGTGATCGGGGTCAGCATCAACATGATCTCGATGTTCGGCTTCCTGGTGGTGCTCGGGATTGTAGTGGATGACGCCATCGTCGTGGGTGAGAACATCTACGAGTACCGCGAACAGGGCATGGACTTCATGAGTGCCGCGATCCAGGGCACCAGGGACATCGCCGGTCCGGTCACATTCAGCATCCTCACCAACATCGTCGCCTTCCTGCCATTGTTGTTCATCCCTGGGGTCATGGGCAGTTTCTGGTGGCCCATGGGCGCTGTGGTGATTGTCGTGCTTGCCATATCCCTGTTTGAGGCGCTGTTCGTGCTGCCTGCTCACCTCGGCCACAGCGGCCGGGGAACGGTCACTGTCTATGGACACTGGCTCCATGGTCTCCAGCGTGTTTTCTCCCGGGGCTTCGAGAGCGTGATCAACCGACTCTACCGGCCGCTTCTCAATGCCAGCCTGCGGTTTCGCTATGTGACCTTGAGCCTGGCCATCGTTGTGACGGCCGTGGTGGGCGCCTACGCAGCCAGCGATCACATGGGCATGCTCATGATGCCGGAGGTGCCCGCCGATGAAATTGAAGCGGGGGTAACCCTGCCGGTAGGCACAACGACCCGCCGTGCCGGCGAAATCGCCATGGCAATCACGGAGTCCACCCAACGACTTTTTGATGAGCACAACCTTGATGAGCAAGCCGAAGGGATCAAGACCAATGTCCGGGGGCAACGCGCCATCGATGTCGAACTCGTCCTGCGCCCAGAACATGAGCGCAGCATGACGGTCCAGGAGATCGTGGACCTATGGCGGCGGGAAATTGGCGATTTCCGCGGTGTTGACCAGATCACCTTCGAGGCGGAACAGGGGCCTGGCTCATGGCGGGACGACATCGCTGTGGACCTGAGTCACTCCGATATCGATGTGCTCTCCCATGCCAGTGAAACCTTGCTCGAACGCATGGAAGCATTCAGCGCCACTCGGGATGTCTCGGACAGCGACGCCGCCGGCAAACCGCAACTGGACCTCACCCTCAACGCCCAGGGCCGGGCCCTTGGGCTTACCCCGGCGGAAGTGGGCGATCAGGTCCGGGATGCGTTCTATGGCGCCGTGGCGTTGCGTCAACTGCGTGGCACCAACGAGAATGAAATCCGGGTGCGCCTACCGCAGGAGCAGCGCCAGGACTTGCGTCATCTGCAGCAGTTCGTGATCCAGATGCCAGAGGGAGGCGAGGTGTCCTTGCTCGACGTGGCGGACGCCACCATGGGCTCCGCTTTCCGCTCCATCGACCGGCGGAACGGGCGGCGCGTGATCACGGTCGGCATGGACGTGGAACCCAAAAGCAAGATTTCAAGCGTTCTGGCCTCCATCCAGTCCGAGGTGCTTCCCCAGCTTAAGGCGGATTTTCCGGGCATCACCTGGAGCTTCGAGGGTAGCCAGGCGGACCTCCGGCAATCCACCAGCACGCTTTTCGGCGCCTTCATGCTTGCCATGGGGGTCATCTATGCGCTATTGGCCGTTGCTTTCCGGAGCTACATCCAGCCCGTCATTGTCATGCTGGCCATCCCCTTTGGCGCAATTGGCGCCATTATTGGCCACATCATCCTGGGTCTCGATATCTCGCTGGTCAGCATGATGGGGATCGTGGCGCTGTCAGGCGTGGTGGTGAACGACTCGCTGATCATGGTGGACTACGCCAACCGCCAGCGTAGCAACCATTCCGCGTTCCAAGCCATCTATGAGGCCGGTGTGCGCCGTTTCCGCCCCATCCTGCTTACCACCATAACCACATTCGGCGGCCTCACGCCCATCATCCTGGAAACCTCCCTGCAGGCCTCCTACCTGATCCCGATGGCGGTTTCCCTGGGCTTCGGCATCATTTTCGCCACCGCCCTCATCCTGTTCCTGGTGCCGTGTTTCTACCTGGTCCTGGAAGACCTGAAGAGCGCCTTCCGACGGTTTGCCGGGCTTTCCCAATAGCACGGGATTGCGTTGCCCTGCCGGGGAAAGGCGTAGTACTGCTGACCCCTGGCCAGACGGTCAGGCCTTCAGTTCCATGTGCAGGTTAACGGTCTTCAGAAGGCGCTCCCGGTCGATCCAGCCAACCACTTGCTCGCCTTCCATGACCGGCAGCTGATTCAGGCTGTGCTCGGTCATGGTGGCAAGCACTTCCGCCGCTTCTGTATCAGGCGTCACGGACATAACCCGTTCAATGGGCGTCATCAGATCCGCTACCTGGTAGTCAGGCCAGCGTTGCCGGTCGGTCTCGCTGGTATCACTGAGGCTGACCAGCCCCAGGGCCCTTCCGCCGTCAGTGACGATGTAAGCACGCTGGCCTTCCGGCAACACCCGGGTGTGAACCCACTCATCAATGGTGGTGGACGATACCACAGAAGGCACATGCTGATCTGCCAGCTCCCGGGCCCGTATCCCACTGAGCTGTTTCTGCAGGTTGAACGTCTGGCCGTGGCCTTCCGCCACATTGAGCAGGAACCAGGCCAGAAGCATGATCCAGAGACCGCCAATGGCGTTGCCTTCAACCAGCAGCCGCCACAACCCCAGGGCAAAAAGGCCATAGGCTACCAACCGGCCCCCCGCCACGGCGGCACGGTTGCCCTTGGCGGCATCACCAGTAACCTTCCAGACCAGAGCCCGGAAAACGCGGCCCCCATCGAGCGGAAAGCCGGGAATCAGGTTGAAAACGGCTACCATCAGGTTAATCACGGCCAACCAGCCCAGACCAACAGCCCAGGGCTCAGAAGCCGCCATTGTTGACAGCAGCGAGAATCCCACCGCCAGCACAAAGCTGACCACCGGACCCGCAATGGCGATCCAGAATTCATCCACCGCGCTTTCGCTGTCCTTATCCAGCTGGGCGACACCGCCAAAAATGAAAAGGGTGATGGCATTGACCGGTACGCCACGACGGATCGCGACCAGACTGTGGCCCAGCTCATGCGCCACGATGGAGGCGAAGAAAGTGACTGATGTGAACAGGGCCGTTAGCAACGCCTGGCTGAAGGACCAGGACGCGTACTCATTGCGGAGCCCTGTGGTCATGGTGATCATCAACAGAGCAAAGATGATCAGCCAGCTCGCGTGAACCTCGATTCGAATGCCCTGGATATGCCCCAGGGTCAACACGGAACGGAACATGCCCTGCTTTTCACGGGCGGGTTGATTCATCCGGAGCCTCCTGTATGCGTTGACCAATCGCTGTGCCGTTTCCCCGGCATGGGGGCGAACCAGCCCACCAACAACAGCAGACCGCCCACGCCCAGGCACGATACCACACGGGCAAGGGGGACCGTCCCGGCGATACCCATCAGAAACAGCTTCAGCACAACGACGATGGATACCATTGGCATAACAGCGCCCTTGGTTACTCCAATCTGAACCTTTAAGCTCCCAAAAAGCAGATGACGGAGTGTTCATAAGCCGGGACAAGGACTTTGATCATGACCAAACGCGAGCTGCATGACGGCATCATCGGCCTGATCCTGACGGTCACCGTGGGCCTTGGTTTTTACGGGGACCCTCTCTGGCTGCTGATTCCAGCTGTTCTGGGACTGACTCTGCTCCAGAGTGCGTTTACCGGTTTCTGCCCCCTTTACTACACACTGGATAGGCTCTATCCGGGCGAATAACACCGCAACAGGAGCCCCAGTCAGGCGCATTCGTACCGGTTACGCCCATTGTCCTTGGCGGCGTACATGGCAACGTCCGCCCGACGTGCCACCATACTGGCCATATGCTCACCATTGAACACAGCAACGCCAAGGCTGGTGGTTATCGGGATGGAACCCGCAGAAGTCACAAAAGGTTCCTGCGCAACGGCACGACGGAGTTTTGACGCGACGGTGCAGGCGGGACTCTTGCTGGCACCAGGCAGGAGTACCATGAACTCCTCCCCACCCCATCGTCCCACTTCATCTTCGGTACGCAGTCCATCACTCAGCCTCTGCGCCAGCTCCCTGAGCACCTCGTCCCCAACCTCATGGCCATAGGTATCATTAACGTCCTTAAAGTGGTCCAGATCGATCATGATCAGGGCATAGGGGGTACCAAAACGACTGCACCGAGCATGCTCCGCCTCAAGCCGTGAATCAAAGGCGCGCCGGTTACTCAATCCTGTAAGCACATCGGTACTGGCACTCTGAGCCAATTGTTCCCGTGCAACAAAGGCCTCACGCCGAATCCGGTAGAAAAGCTCCGACAGCACCACGCCCATCACCATCATCATCAATGGGTGAACAAACACCAGGAACGCCTTAAAGAGGGATACCGGGGCATAAGCCAAAAAAGCAATCACCGTGATCAGCGGTGGGCCATAAATCAGGAGGAGATCCCGAGCACCCGCTGTCGCCAGTACCGCTACCAAAGCGATAACGACCACCAGACCATTGGTCATCAAGGACTCAATATCGCTTGGCTGCACCAGATGCTCCGCGACCATGCCGGTCACCATGATCATGCCAGACAGCGCGAATGCAATCAGTACAGGCCGGGGCCAGCGTCCCTCCGGCACACGCCAGCGCAGCACCAGAATGCCGATAGCCAACACCATCGGTGGTAGTCGCCATCCCAGATGACTCCACCAGTGGGTGGTTATTCCGGATAACGACCAAACGTCAACCAGTTGGAAGAACGGAATGACAATTAGCGCCATGACGGCACAAACCACGGTCAAACGGCGTGCCACCAGCCGCTGGTATTCCCGGAAATCTTCACGCCACTCGGGCGGCACGGAAACAGTCCTCATCCACTTTGCCATGCTATCCATTACCTTAACGATGGACTAATACACAGGATAACGCACTTTTCCCCTCCAAGACCCTGAACGGATTCAGATTCTACTGATATAACGCATTACGTGCCTGGCGTTTTCGCCTTACGCTGGGGCACTACTTGCCAACCAGGCTTTCTTCCCCATGACGCCCATAAGAATCGCTCTCGCCGCGGCGCTGGCCCTGCCCACCGGGTTGTGGCTTGCCGCGGGATTCATGGCCCCCGCCGTGGCGCGCAGCCTTCACCCCTTGGTGACCCAATACACGGGCAGTATGGCATTGACGCTGATGAGCCTGGCCATGATCCTTGCTACCCGCCCTAAATGGCTTGAACACCCTCTGAATGGGCTGGACAAGATGTATCGCCTGCACCGGTGGCTGGGCATTACCAGCCTGGGGTTCATGATGGTTCACTGGTGGGTCTCCGCCGGTGACCGATTGCGGCTCCGCAAGGGCTGGCAGGAAGAAACACCTGGCGGACTCCAGGGCTGGCTCCAAAAACAGCAAGGCATTGCCGAACCAGTTGGTGAGTGGACTTTCTACGCCGTTGTGGTTCTGCTGGCCCTGGCGTTGCTCCGCTGGTTTCCCTATCACCTCTTCCAGAAAACTCACCGGCCGTATCGGCCACAAACGCAAAGTGACTGGCACCATTGAGTCACTTAATTTCTACTCCCGGCCCCAGGTCCTTGAAGGCACCGTTCACCTCGATGCTGGATGGCCAGGCCACAAGCCCGGTCAGTTCGCATTCATCACCGATGCCAGGCGCGAAGGCGCTCATCCCTATACCATTGCCTGCGACTGGGTTCCCGAGCAACGCCGCCTTATGTTCCTGGTCAAGGAACTTGGCGACCACACCAGCGAGCTCCCCGGAACACTCCAGGAAGGTATGACGGTCACCGTTGAGGGCCCTTACGGCTGCTTTGACTTTGAGGACAACCGCAGCCGCCAGATCTGGATCGCGGGCGGGATCGGGATCACGCCCTTTGTGGCGCGCATGAAATACCTGGCACACAACCCGGGTAACCACCGACGGATTGACCTGTTTTTCTCAACCGAGGAATACGACCAGGAGGCAGCGGATAAACTCATCGCCGATGCCCACGCCGCCGATGTTCAACTGCACCTCTACTATACGCCCAGGGATGGCCTGCTCACTGGCAGCCGAATCCGGTCAGAAGTCCCTGAGTGGCGCGAGGCGAGCATCTGGTTCTGCGGCCCGGCGGGGTTCGGCCACTCCCTCAGGCGCGACTTCATTGCCCATGGTCTCCGGAAACGGGACTTCCACCAGGAGCTATTCAGGATGCGATGAGTGGAAGAAACAGCCTGTATCGAACGAGCCGATCGTCCAACCTTTTACCGGCTTTTCGCAAAGCGCAATCTCGCGGCGGCGCTCGGCTTTGGCGGCGCCCTTGGGCTGATTGTTGTCCTCGGCCTCAATATCGAATCCGATACCGACGGCAATGACTGGACCGGGTTCAAAATAGATAGACACCAGCAGGAACTGCGCGTCAAACCGCACCCAGAGCAAACTGAACGGCCTGCTCTGCGTGTATCCCTGTCGTGTCGTAAAGCGGGACATCTGTATCAGAGCCCAAAACCCATAATGCAGCCGCCTTCACCGGCACCATCAGTGGTTTGGTGCTTTCCCAACGAATGCCGGCCACCGCACATACAAAGCCTGTTTTATCCCTCAGGATGATCGTATCCAGGGCAGATCAGACAACGGATGCCTCACGCCCCTGAAATACCCGGCGCCGCCCCTTCCCCGGTGAAGCGGGTCGCGCCCCGCACGAGAATCGCAGCATGAGCCAAGCCGAGACACAGAACCATACCGCCGAGCCACGCGCGTTGAGCCACCGTTTGAACCACTACCGGAAACCACGCCGCAGCCGCAGTATCATGGAAATCGCTGTCACGGCTGTGCCTTTTGCTCTGACCTGGATCCTGATGTGGGCGACCCTGGGGCTCAGCTACTGGCTGACCCTGTTGCTGTCCGTCCCGGCCGCGGGTTTTCTGGTACGGCTGTTCATGATCCAGCACGATTGCAGCCACATGTCGTTTTTCCACTCCCGCAAGACCAATCACTGGGTGGGCCGTGTCATCGGCGTATTCACACTCACTCCCCATGACCTTTGGCGCTACACCCACATCCAGCATCACGCCAACTCGGGCAACCTGGACCGCCCCTCTATCGGCGGTCTTGAGACCCTCACAGTCCGCGAGTTCCACGCCCTCACATTCTTCCAGCGGCTGCGTTATCGCCTGTATCGCCACCCCATCGTCCTGTTCGGTTTCGGCCCGGCTTATATCTTCCTTCTGAGCTACCGCCTGCCATTCGGCTTCATGCGTAACGGATGGATGCCCTGGATGAGCACCATGGGCACCAACCTGGGCATCGCGACGCTCGTCGCCATCCTGATCGGCTCGGTTGGCCTCGGCCCCTTCCTGCTCATACAACTTCCCATCACGCTGGTAGCGTCCACCATCGGTGTATGGCTGTTTTACGTGCAACACCAGTTCGAGACAACCTACTGGGAACACGACGACCAGTGGACCTCTCAGGAAGCAGCACTGCACGGCAGCTCCCACTATGTTTTGCCCGGGGTTCTGCGCTGGTTCAGCGCCAATATCGGCGTACACCATGTGCATCACCTGTGCAGCCGCATCCCGTGCTACCGCCTGCCCGAAGTCCTGCGCGACTTCCCCGAGCTGCAAGAGGTCAGCCGCATCACACTGTGGCAAAGCATCGAGTCGGTTCGCCTGGCGCTGTGGGACGAGAACAAGAGGCGGCTGGTTTCCTTCAGCGAGGCAAACGCCTGCTGAGCCGGCTTGCCTCAGCCTCAGTGCATCATGGGGTACAAACAACCGATCAGCAGTAGCGCCATCAAGCGGTTGAACCACAACAACCGCTTGCCTTGCTGGAGCCAATACTTCAGCACCTGGCCGCTTACATTCCAGGTTACGATCAGGGGTAAACTCACCACTGCCAATACCAGACTGGTCCAGAAGGCTGTCATCGCCAGTTGCTCTGGATCCGTGTAAGCAGCCACGATTGCCATGCATATCATCCACGCCTTGGGGTTGATCCACTGGAAGAGCAACGCCTGCCAGAAGCTGATGGGCCGCTCGGGCCGGCCCGAGGTGTCCCCCAACCGGCCACTACCCGCAAGCAACCAGGCGATGTAAACCAGGAAGAAGGCGCTGAGGATCTGCAGGAGGGTCTGCACCAGAGGGTACGTCTTCAGGAGCTGACCAAGGCCCAGCATCATGGCCAGGAGAAGCGTCTGGCAGCCGGCAATAATGCCAGCCACATGAGGCAGCGAACGCACAACGCCGAAATTAACGCCGGAAGCCATCAGCATCAGGTTGTTGGGACCAGGGGTGCCAACCATCACCAGCACTAATCCTGTTAACGATATCAGCTGCTCGGTCTGCATGAGTCCATCTCCTTTGTGGTGACTCCATGCTAGAGCGGCGGGGCGCAAAGGCACAGACTCAGAAAGCCAGTCCTGAACCGGTACAGTTGAAGGTACACCTATTCTGTGCCGATTGATGTCAGTCCATCTGTACCGAAACCCGGAGGCCACTGAGGGCCGGGCTCAGGTCTTGTCATTGGCTGGGTTCCGGCATGCTTTTCACCGTATTGCCCCTGCTGCAACAGCACACGTATCGAGTTCCGCCAGATTGAATTGGAAAGATCACCAGAACCTGACAGCGACATGAACAACTACAAATCAAGCAATCCTCCGCTACACTTCAGGTCAGGCCATCCCCTGTTCAATGAGGCGCTCCATGCGAGCTCAAAGGATCCTGAACGCCACCCCTTTCGGCTCTCTGCAGTCACTGCTTTCCCATGCCCTGCGTAGCGGTATAACGCTTGGCCTGTTTGGCGTCACTGCGGCGTTGGTGTTTACAACAGGCGGCGCTGACGGCGCCTATACCTACATCATGGTGCTCCCCATTCTTGCCGGCGCCTACACGTATGGCCTGGCAGGTGGCATCGGGACAGGCGCGGCGGCAACATTACTATTGACCCCCTGGATGCCATTCAGTGCCTTCTCCGGCGTCGCTCCAACCACGGAGCAATGGGTGATTGGCGGCTTCACGTTTCTCCTGGTGGGTGGTGTCGCGGGTGGCCTGCATTCCGCACTGTACCGCCACAACACCATCAGACTCA
Source organism: Salicola sp. AFF1 (assembly GCF_056783195.1). Lineage (NCBI taxonomy): Bacteria > Pseudomonadati > Pseudomonadota > Gammaproteobacteria > Oceanospirillales > Halomonadaceae > Salicola > Salicola sp. AFF1. Next base: position 73,585 of record NZ_JBXAYL010000010.1, on the reverse strand, counting down.
GCATGGCGCGTACCGATCCAGAAACAGGGCTTCCCAACCGGGGCGCGCTCAAGCAGGACCTTGAGAGCCGTCTAGCCGCATTCTCCGAAGACGCCCCCACCCGTCTGGGCGTCGTGCTCGTCCGGGCTACCGACCTCGAGGATCTGGTGGACGTGGTCGGCATTGATGGCGGCGACGAGGTCATACAGGAATTGGGCAGCCACCTCAGTACTGTCTCGCCCAAGGTCATCGGCCCCTATCGTTTTTCAAGCGCAGAAGTGGCACTGATCCTGGCCATTGACGACGATTCCGCGGTCCGCCATCTGGCCCGCAGCATCCACAAGGCCGCGAGCGCGGCATTCACGGTTGACGGGGCGCCCCTTCGCATCGAGCCGGCCATCGGGGTGGGACATGCTCACGTCGACACACCGGTGGACGCGTGCGAGCTCATCCGTCGTGCCCGGATTGCCCTTCGCCGCGCCCTGATCCTGGAGCAAAACTGGGTCGACTATGAACCCACGCTGGATAGCGATAACAAACAAACGATCCAGCTGATCAGCCGCGCCGAAGACGCCCTGGAAGGGGGCGAATTCGAGCTTTTCTACCAACCCAAGATCCGCCTCAGAACCCGTGAACCCCATGGAGTCGAAGCGCTTATCCGATGGCGTACCGCGGATGGCGGGTTCATCGCGCCGGCCACCTTCATGCCCAAGCTTGAGCAAACCAGCCTGATCGAGCCCTTCAGCCGATTCGTGATCCGCGAAGCCATCGAATTCGCCCGTTCCGGGATCTCACTGCCGGTCAGTATCAATCTTGCCCCCCGCAATCTTGCCGATTCGGCCGTAACCAGTTTCCTCATCAATACATTGCTCACCACTGGTATTCCCGGCTCCAGCATCCAGGTCGAGATGACCGAAGGCGCCCTGATGCGCGACCCGGACACCACGATTGGTCTGCTTGTTCAGCTGCGCGAGCACGGCGTAGGCGTTAGCATCGATGACTTTGGTACCGGGTATGCCTCCTTCGCCTACCTGCGCCGACTGCCCTGCACCGAGCTCAAGATCGACCGGGCCTTCATCGCCCCCATCGTGGGCGACGAACGGGCTCGGCGCTTGGTGCTCGCAATGGTGGAGGTTGGCGAAGCGCTGGGGCTTACGGTCACGGCCGAAGGGGTCGAAACCGAAGGCCAGGCTGCCATTTTGTCGGAACTGGGGTGTCACCTGGGACAGGGCTTTCTCTGGAGCCCGGCATTACCGGCGGAAAACCTGCGCAACTGGTTGGCCTAACCCAGGGCCAATGCCCCAAGATAATCCAGTTACCCAGGATCGCTCCGTTTGCTGAGATGCATCAATGCTGATCTATGCCCTCTGTGCGCTGGCGGGAATTACCGCCTTCATCTTCTACCTGTTCTTCTATCAAGACTGGCGCCGGAACCGGCAACTGCGACACCCATTCCCAAGCCACTGGCGGGCATTACTCAATACCCAGGTGCCCCTATACCGCCAATTACCCCCTCAACTCAGGAACCAGCTTGAACAGCGTGTACAGATATTCCTTGCGGAAAAAACCTTCTACGGCTGTGATGGATTTGAGGTGGACGAGACCGTACGCCTGACCATCGCCGGCCATGCCTGCCTGTTGATTGTTGCCCGTAACATCTCGGATTTCGATGCAATCCACAGCATATTGGTTTATCCGGACCAGTATTACGTCAGGAGCGTTGAAAGCGACGGCATCACGGTAAGCGCCAGCAACCAAATCCGTGCCGGCGAAGCCTCAAACCGCGGCCAGGTCGTACTCGCCTGGACGGACTGTGAGGAAGGCGCCATCCATCCGGATGGGGCCCATAACGTAATCCTTCACGAGTTTGCCCACCAACTGGATTACCTGGACGGTACCGCCGATGGCGCGCCACCTCTGAGTGGCGAGCAGGCCCGTCATTGGCAGGAAACCATGAGCCATGCCTACCAGGACCTGCGCCGGTCAATCCGCTTCCACCGAAAACCCTGGCTGGACGCCTACGGCGCAACCGAGCCGGCAGAATTTTTCGCCGTTCTGACGGAAACCTTCTTCCAGCAGCCAGGTCACCTGAACGCCAAACAGCCCGACGTCTATCAAACGCTGTGTGGTTTCTTCCGGTTGGACCCGCTCAAGCTCTCGCTACACCCAGCCGATCCAGGTAGAGGTAAAGCTCCGCCTCACTGAACTGAACGTATTCCAACACGCGTCCATAGAGCATAACCGTCGGCACAGCTCCCCCATTGAGTTCACGCCGGCTCTGCTCCAGCACATGGAGAATGAGCCGTTCCGTTCTTGTGAGCCCATCCCGGGCATCGGGCATGCCATCAGTCTGTGCATCCACCCCCTCCACCATGGCGATCTCCAAACCTCCTTCAGCGGCCAAAAGCTACGGTCAATATCGTGGACCAGCGTATAAGGGCTCATCCAACGATAGCCAGCATCCTTGGGCCATTGTCTGTTTCATCTTGACACAGCTCTCAGAAACAACGTAACTTCTACCACGAAACGAGATTGATTTGCATCTGCTTTTGCAATTATCAATTCAAACCATTGGGAGAAGCCAATTGAAAGACGCAACGACCCAGGGCGTTCGTACACGTCCCGCCCCGTTTCAGCGACACACGTTGACGATGATGCTCGCACTGGCCGCAAGCCCCGGATTGCAAGCGGAAACCAGTGAGACCATCTCTTTGGAGCCCATCACGATCTGGAGCACGAGCGTCTCCAGTGACTCGCTTTATGTGGGCGATGGCGAGATCAGCATCGCCCAGCCGGATCACTTGAGCGACCTTCTGCGCGACCAGCCGGGCATTGAGGTGGGAGGCACCCACTCCACCAACCAGCGCATCAACATGCGTGGCATGGGCGACACGGACCTGGACATCACCATTGATGGGGCCCGGCAAACAGGGTTTATGTACCACCATATGGGAAACCTGCTGATCAATCCGGATATCCTCAAGTCCGTGGACCTTCAGGTTGGGCGCAACTCGGTGGCGAATGGAGGCCTTGGCGGCTCGGCGGCATTCGAGACCAAGGATCCGGATGACCTTCTGCGAGCCGGGTCTGAGACCGGGGCACGCGCCTCCACCTCCTATTTCACGAACGACGAGCGCCGCGGATCGCTGACCGCTTATGGTCGTCTGGGTGGTGGCTTCGACATCATGGGCTACGGTTATTTCACGGACCGCGACAACCCCGAGGACGGCTCCGGCACCAAGGCCATTGGTAACGATGGCGAGATCTACAACGCCCTGTTCAAGGCCGGCTGGAACGCCGACGCCGCCAACCGCCTGGAACTGACGGTCGACACCTACCAGGATGAAGGCGATTACACCTACCGTCCCGACGTGGGCCGGGCCACCAACGAGTCAATCCCCAACAGCGATCTGGAATACCCTACCGAATTTGGTCGCACAACCTATGCCCTCAACTATTCGCGCGACCCCCAATCGGGAACCCGTGTTGACGCCACCTTATACCGTAACGACCTGGAGCTTGAACGAGATGAAACCCGGGTCGACCGACCGATAGTACAAGGGGAACTGATCAACGAGGGCGCCCGGGCACGTGCCCGTACCCCCATTGAAAGCGCCGGCATGAGCCATCAACTCACTTACGGCGTCACCGCCAACCGCGAGAGCAGCGCTTATGGGGAGAATGGCGCAACACTGGTCGAAGAGGACGCTTTCAGCGGCGCCGCCTACCTGGAGGACCGGGTCTCGCTCACCGACGCCTTTACCCTTACCCCGGGCGTCCGCTACAACCATTATCAACTGGACTCCGCAACCGCGGATGAAACGTACGACGACTGGACTGGCGCACTGGCTGCCCAATACCGGGTCATCCAGCCACTGACACTGCATGCGAGCAGCACCCAGCTGTTCAAGGGGCCGGAACTGGCGCAAGCGTTCATCAACGAACCCGGCACCTACGTCCCCAACCCGGCGATCCGTCCGGAAACCGGGCGTAACGACGAATTGGGCTTGCGACTGGCGCAGAACGACCTGCTGAGCGCAGACGAGATCACCTTCAGCGTGACCGGCTTCCGCACCCGCATCGACGACAAGATCGAGAGTACCCGCGCCAGCGGCGGATCACGCCAGCTTAAGAATGTTGGCGATGTGACCATTGATGGCCTTGAGTCCAGCTTCAACTATCGCAGGGGCAACCTGGACATGATGCTGACCCATGCCATCCAGGACTCGGAATTCGATGACACAGGCGATCCACTGGACCGGGAAATCGGGGACACCACCACCCTCAATATTGATTACTACCTCACCGGTCTGGACCTCGCCGTCACCTGGACCTCCCGTTACGTTGCCGAAGAAACCAATGTTCCCTCCGGCTCCGACCCGAAAGCCTCCTACGACACCCACGATGTCTCCGTACAGTGGCTCCCTCGGGGCAGCCTGGAAGGCCTGACCGTGACCTTTGGCGTGGATAACGTCTTTGACGAATTCTACACATCACACGCCTCGCGCACCGGCAGCACGAACCATCCGGTCTTTGGCCCGCTGGAACTCAGCGACTACGAGCCAGGCCGTAACATCAAGCTTACGACCGCCTATCGGTTCTGAGCCCAAGAACGTACCAGCCCAACTCACTCGTTTTGCACCGTTTCAGGTTTCACTGTAAACGACCATACCCTTGAAGGTGAGCCAACATGAGTGAAAACCGTCACGCCAAGAAAACCCCACCGCGCATGCTGGAGGTCCAATGGGTACATTGGCTATCACCCAACCTGTTGCGGGTAGCCCTGGGCGGGCCGGATCTGGAAGGGTTCCCGGCAAACCGCAATGGCGCCCACATCAAGGTTTTCCTTCCCCAGCAAGGCCAATCAGAGCCTGAGCTTCCCGAGCTGGGGGCTAACGGCCCTATCTGGCCCCCGCGCGACCGGCGCCCCATAACCCGTACGTACTCGGTACGCCGTCTGGATACCGAAGCCAGGATTCTGGAGATCGACTTCGTCGTCCACGGCGATGAAGGGCCGGCCTCAGCCTGGGCCCGGCGTGCCGCACCGGGCCAACGCATCGGCATCGCCGGACCCGGCGGTCCCGACCCGTTGCTCGGCAGCGCCAACTGGTACCTGCTCGCTGGCGACATCACGGCGCTACCGGCCATCAGCGCGCTCCTGGAAGAATGCCCCGCTTCGGCACAGGGTCAGGCCATCATCGAGGTCCCCACAGCCGACGATTGCCAGGAGCTGACCTGTCAGGCCGACATCGCCATTCACTGGCTCGTGCGCGAACGACCCGCCGGCCAGGATCGCCAGTTGATCGATGCCGTGGAAGCCATAGACTGGCCGGCGCAGAGGTGTTTCGCCTGGATCGCCGGGGAAAACGCGACCGTTGTCCATATCCGCAACCTGCTGCGCCGTTCCCACGGACTACAGCGCCAACAGATGTACGCCGTTCCGTACTGGAAAGCCTCGCTTTCCGAGGAGCGCTATCACGAAGAACGCCACCACATCATGGATACCTTCGACAATGACTGATGACAGGAGCAGGCAATGAAGCCGAACAATCTTCTTGTTGTAGCGCTACTGGCACTATGGCTGGCCGCCGGTGCTCAAGCCGACGAACGCCGCCTGACCGATGCCAGCGGCAAGACGGTTTCCGTGCCGGAAACACCCGAGCGCATCATCACCCTCAGCGAACCGGACCTTGATGCCGCCCTGGCGCTGGGCGCGGAACCGGTCGCCACCGTCGCCGGGCGAGGTCAGAAAGGGCCACCACGCTATCTGGGCAAACGGGCTGCGACTATCGAGGTCATTGGCCAGTTCATGCAGCCTTCCATGGGCCGCATCATTGAATTGCAACCCGACCTCATCCTGGCCGGCGGCGTCCCCAATCCCCAGCTCATCACCCAACTCCGCCGGGTTGCCCCCACTGTGGTCACCTACACCATTGGTGACAGCTGGCGTAAAACGCTCCACGCCACGGCCGAAACCCTGGGGCGTGAAGACGAGGCCCAAGCCTTTCTGGAACGCTACCGTTCGCGCGCCAATGCCCTGCGCGAGATCCTGGGAGAGAACGCGGGAGCAAGCGTCAGCATCGTCCGCTGGAACCCGCGTGGCCCAGCCTATATGCGCCGGGACGCGTTCGCCAGCCGCGTGATCCGCGACGCCGGCCTGAGCCGCCCGGAACACCAGCAGGAAACGGGAGGAGGCCATACACCCCCCTTGAGCCTGGAAGCACTGGATCGCATTGATGCCGACTGGCTCTTTATCGGCACGCTGCAGCGGGAAGGTGAAGGGGCACGGGCACTCGAGCTAGTCCGGGACAGGCCCGCCTACCAGGCCCTGAACGCGGTCCAGAAGGGACATGTTGTGAACGTGGACGGTTCTCTCTGGACCGGGCCTGGTGGCGCGCTGGCGGCCCTGGCCGTCCTGGAAGACATTGAACAGGCCATGGTCGACCATTGATGCCGCCGTCCCCACAACAGCGCGCCTTGAAGCGCTCATTTGCCCTTCTCGCCTCTGCGGCCGCTTTAGGGGTGATTTCCGTGACGATCGGAAGCGGCCCGGTATCACCACTGCAAAGCCTGAACTATCTGCTCGGCGGTACCGATCCTCAGGCAGCAACGACCATTCAATCGTTACGCTTGCCGCGCACCCTTGCCGCCTTGCTGGTGGGCACGGCACTGGGTGCGTCTGGCTGCCTGCTCCAGGCTATAACCCGTAACCCGCTCGCTGATACCGGACTTCTCGGGATCAACGCGGGGGCCGCCCTGGCCGTGGTGGTGGGCATAACCTTCGCCGGAGCCAACACGGGTGGAGCTTACCTGATCTGGGCCTTCATGGGCGCGCTGGCGGGCAGCAGCCTGGTTCTGCTGCTCAGCCACATCGGCGGCACCAACACCCCCCTTCGCCTAATCCTGGCTGGCGTCGCACTGGGCGCCACCTTTCACGGACTAAGCGCCAGCATTCTGCTGGCCAACCAACAGAGTTACGACCAGTACCGTTACTGGACGATGGGAGCCCTTTCCGGTGCCTCCAGTGACCTAGTCTGGCAGATCTTCCCCGCTGTTGCACTCGCCATGGGGGTGGCTCTGATGCTGCTGCGGCCTTTGGCCGCCCTGATGCTCGGCGATGATAGCGCGCGCGCCCTAGGCCACCGGCCCGGTCTGATTCGTCTGGGCGTCGCTACGGCGGTGACGCTCGCTACCGGCGCCGCCGTGGCCCTGGCTGGCCCCATCGCGTTTCTGGGGCTCCTGTCCGCTCATATTGGGCGTGGCATCGCGGGTCCCGACCTTAAAACCCGGTTCCTGCTGGCCGGCCTGGCCGGTGCCGCCATCCTGCTCGCGGCGGACATCAGCGCCCGCATCGTGGTGCAGCCCTTTGAAGCGCCAGCCAGCGTCCTGGTGGCACTTATCGGGGCTCCCTTTATGGTATGGCTTGTGCACGCCGGTCGCGGCCCAGCAGGGGCGGAGGGTCCGGACCGATGAGTGGCGCCCCCTCCCGGAATCATTATGCGGATGCAGGCGTCTGGCGCCTCGGCTCGCTCTCACTCCGGATGCCACTGCGGCCCCAACTGGTAGTGCTGGGACTGGTAGGCCTACTCATGCTTGCCGTGATCCTCGCCCTGATTACCGGGCCTGGCGGAGTCACCCCAGCAACCGCGCTTAACGCCCTGGCGGGCAAGGGGCCTACGCCGCAGCTGCTGCTGGTACGCGAGATCCGGCTGCCCCGCATTGGGGCCGGAGTGCTGGCCGGTGCCGGCCTGGGCGCTGCGGGCTGTCTACTGCAGACCGTGGCCCGTAACCACCTGGCAACACCAGCAATACTCGGCATCAACGAAGGCGCCACCTTTGCCATGATGCTGGCCCTTATCCTCAGCGCCAGCGGCCAGCTCGGGGGCTGGTGGGTGGCACCAGCAGGGGCCGGGCTCACGGCTGTTGTCCTGCTATTGCTGGCCGGCAGGATGGGCTCACGCGGTTACCGCGTATTGATCGTCGGTCTCGGCGTCTCAGCGGCACTGCGAGCGGCAACGGAGCTGGGCCTCGCCTGGTCCAGCCTACAGCATGCCAGCGCCGTCTATGCCTGGAGTATCGGCAGCCTGGTCGGGCGGGGTGAAGCCCTTTCCCCCGCCCTGGGCGCCACAGTCCTGGCCTTGATACTGATCGCACTGATCCTTGGCAGAAGCCTGGCACTGCTCCAGCTCAATGTCGCCACGGCAACGACCCTTGGACTGAACGTGAATCGCTGCCAACTCCAGGCGTTTACGCTGGCCGTGGCCCTTTCGGGCATGGCCGTGGGCATTGGCGGACCAGTGGGCGGGCCTGTCGGATTGCTGGCCCTGGCGTCCCCCATCATTGCCCGCAAACTCGAAGGCCCGGAGCGGGTTCCTACCCTGTCCTCCGCGCTCGTGGGAGCAATACTGCTGATACTGGCCGACACGCTGGGACGTGTTATTGCCGCGCCAGCCGAGATCCCGGCTGGCGTCATTGCAAGCATCTTTGGGGGCCCGTTTCTGCTGTGGATATTGATCACCGACGGACGGCGAGGCAACGCAACGCCATGATACTGCACATCGAAACGCTCACCAGCGCCTACCCTGGGCATGTAGCTGTGGTAGACGCTAACGCCAGCATCCAGACGGGAGAAGTGGTGGCCATTGTCGGACCCAATGGATGCGGCAAGTCCACGCTTCTGAGAACCATCGCGAGATTGCACCGACCGGAAAGGGGGCGGGTCATGGTGGATGGCCAGGACGTCTGGCAAATGCCCCCCCGACAGGTTGCCCGGTACCTGTCGCTTTTGCCCCAACAACCCGAGGTGCCCGAAGGCATGACCGTGACCGCCCTGGTCCGTTTCGGCCGGCATCCCCATCAGGGGCTTTTCCGGCAATGGTCCGCTGCGGATGAGCAGGCCGTAACCCAGGCCCTGGCCGCCACTGGTACGTCCGGGCTGGCGGGCCAACGGGTAGACCGGCTCTCCGGAGGCCAGCGCCAACGTTGTTGGCTCGCCATGGCACTGGCTCAGCAGGCCCCCCTCATGCTCCTGGACGAACCCACGAGTATGCTGGATATGGGGCATCAACTGGAGGTCTTACAACTCGTCCGGGAATTGGCTGCCTATGGGCGCACTGTGGTTATGGTCATTCACGACATCAACGCCGCCCTGCGCTTCGGCGATCGCATCCTGGCCATGGAAGGCGGCCACCTGGTCGCCGACGGCAGCCCGAAAGAGGTGGTGGATCCCGCACTCATGCGCCGGCTTTACGGCATTGAAGCCGATATTCTTACCGCCCCACGCAGCGGCCACCCCGTGGTGGTGCCCGACAGCCTGACCCAGGACACCATGGACATAACCCACCACCAGGAAATAACGGAATGTTGAAATCATGGGCATGAAGGCGAATACAGCCGTGGTCACTGGTGCTGCCCAGGGAATCGGGGCTGCGCTCACCCGCCTGCTCGTCCAGCGCGGCTGCGCTGTGGGCATGATCGACCAGCAGAAAGCGCCGCTGGCATCCCTGGCCGCCGAATTGGAGGCTCAGGGAGCAAACGTAAGAACTGTGACGCTGGATCTCTCCGATGCCAATGCGGTCGAGCAGGCCATCAGGGAGCTGGAGGGCTCCCTAGGCCCTATCGACTACCTGGCAAGCGTGGCGGGCATACTCCGTCCAGGACGGCTCCTCGATTGCAGCAACGAGGACTGGGAACAGTCCCTGGCCGTGAATGCCACTGGCGCATTCAACATTACCCGCGCCGTTGGTGGTCGCATGGCCGAACGACGCCAGGGTGCCATTGTGACCGTGAGCTCAAACGCGGCCACCACTCCTCGGATCGGCATGGGTGCCTACGCGGCCTCCAAGGCCGCCCTCACACAAATGACCAAGTGCCTGGGGCTGGAACTGGCGGCCTATGGCGTGCGTTGCAATATCGTCTCGCCAGGCTCCACGGACACCCCCATGCAACGCAGCCTTTGGACCAATGAGCACGGCGAGGCAGCCACAATCGCTGGCAATCCGGAATGCCACCGGCTGGGCATTCCTCTGGGTCGCATGGCGCAGCCCGAGGACGTGGCGGAAGCCGTAATGTTCCTGTTCTCGGACAAGGCCGCCCAGATCACGCTTGAAGACCTACAGGTGGATGGCGGGGCAACCCTCGGCCAACACTGATCGGCGGCGAGGGGAGCCTGAGCGTTAATGCTGGATATCTGGATCTCGCAAGGGCTTGCTGCAACCCCGGACTGCCTCAGCGCCGAGGAAAAAGCGCGCGGGCAGCGCTTGATTCATGAGCATGACCGCCGGACCTTTACGCAAGCGCACGGATTAAAGCGCCTGCTCTGCAGCCATTACTGCCCGCATCTGCCACCACACCACTGGCGCTTTCAGCGCCATAACGCCGGCAAGCCCTACGCACTGTCGCCATTTCCCTATGCGTTCAACCTGAGCCATAGCAGCCCTTTTATTGCGGTGGCCATAGCGGGTGACGAGGTAGGGGTGGATATTGAGGCAAACAGGGAACTGGACGACTTCGAACGGCTGGCGAATGCCACCCTCCTCCCAAGGGAGCAACGGTGGTTATCGCACCAGGATGATGTTGAACGGGCGTTTTTCCGTCTCTGGACCATGAAGGAAGCCATCCTGAAGGCCGCCGCCACCGGATTTGCCGTCCACCCTATCCAGGTTGAATGCCGGGAGCTGGACGCCCCATCCGCCACAGCCCGCTTGCACGGTCAACAATGGCGCTGCTGGACACACTCAGAAGCGTTATGTCTGTGCAGTGTCGCCATTCCAGACAAGGGGGGCCGCCGCCCAAGGTTTCTGGAAGCTGACAGGGCAATCTTTGCCCCCTGGTAGGGCGCCAGCGCCCCCATCACGTCCGCTAAGTACCGCCAGGACCAAACGCTGAGGTCTCTACCTGAAAAGCGGAATACCAAGGCGGCGCGCCAGAACGGCGAGGCCAAACCCGAGACCGAGTCCAATGAGATTCCATGGAAACAGATCCCCAACGGCGTAATACCCCAGATGGCTGCCCAAAGCCAAACCGAACAGGCCTATATGCTCCTTTTGTTGATGGGCTTGCCAGAATGCCTCACGTTGGCGCTTGCGTTCCTGCTTTCTGGCCAACCGCCGGCGCTCGGGCTCAAGAACGGCTTCCGAGGCCCATTCCGCCTGATCCCGTGATAACATTGCACAATTTCCTTTACCGAATGGGGGACGCTGCTCAAGATAACCGATAAAGAGACAGTCTCAAGGTAATGAATCCACCCCCGAAAGGGCCCGCCGCCTCTTCAACCTGAAGCTGAGCCCCGTGCCCTTTAACCCTCCCACCGAACCAAGTACCCTTTCCTGATCCAACCCCACCAAATGGAGTCACGCACCCCATGCGCGATGACAGCGCCGCCCCTGAAACGGATTTCGAACAGGCCGCGCACCGTATCCTGCGGGACGTGTTTGGTTACGAGCATTTCCGCGGTCGTCAGCTGGCAATCATCCAATCACTGGTTGAAGGGCGTAATGCCTTGGTGCTGATGCCAACCGGCGGTGGCAAATCGCTATGCTACCAGATCCCCGCACTGCTGCGACCAGGGCTGGCGGTGGTGGTGTCACCACTGATCGCCCTCATGCGGGACCAGGTTGAGGCACTGCAGCACAACGGGGTGCGCGCAGCCTGCCTGAACTCCAGCCTGGATCCCATCATCCAGCGTGATATTGAGCAGTCCGCGCTCGCCGGGGAGCTGGACCTGCTGTACGTGGCACCGGAACGATTGCTGAGCGACAGCATGCTCGGCCTCCTGGAACGAGCGGAGCTGGGCCTGTTCGCCATTGATGAAGCCCACTGCGTTTCCCAGTGGGGGCATGACTTCCGTCCGGAATACATGAAGCTGGATGTGCTGCGCCAGCGCTTCCCGGGGGTTCCGCGCATTGCCCTTACCGCCACGGCGGACCAGCGCACCCGTGAGGAAATCGGCCACCAGCTGCTGCCCGACGGCGGCGATACCTACGTCGCCAGTTTTGACCGGCCCAACATCCATTACCGGGTCGGCCTCAAGGGCAATGCCCGCCAGCAACTGCTGACCTTCATCCAGCAGCGCCACCAGGGCCATTCCGGCATTGTCTACTGCATGAGCCGCAAGCGCACCGAATCCACGGCCGAGTACCTGAGCAACCAGGGGGTACCAGCTGTCCCCTACCACGCCGGATTGGACGGAGAAACCCGACAGCACCACCAGCAACGGTTCCTGCACGAAGAAGGGCTGGTGGTGGTGGCAACCGTCGCCTTTGGCATGGGCATCGACAAGCCGGACGTGCGCTTTGTGGCGCACCTGGATCTGCCCAAGAGCATTGAGGCCTATTACCAGGAAACCGGCCGCGCCGGGCGGGACAACGAACCGGCCGAGGCCTGGATGGTCTACGGTCTGCAGGACGTTTACCAGGTGCGGCAGATGCTGGCAGAGTCCAACGCCGGGGAGCTCCAGCAGAAGGCGGAGCGCGAACGGCTGGAAGCCCTGCTGGCGTTCTGTGAGGCCACCGGCTGTCGCCGGAAAGTTCTACTGGAATACTTCGGCGAACCCCACGAGGGCAATTGCGGGAACTGCGACAACTGTCTGCAACCTCCCAGGACCTGGGATGCCACCGAGCCCGCACGCAAGGCACTCTCCTGCGTCTACCGCACGGGCCAGCGCTTCGGGGCGGCCCATGTCACGGACGTGCTCATGGGCAAGACCGGCGACCGCCTGAGCCGCCTCGGTCACGACCAGCTCAGCACCTTTGGAATTGGCACGGATCTCTCCAAACAGGCCTGGCACTCAATCCTGCGCCAGCTCCTGGCTCATGGCCACCTGCAGAGTGATCCCGAGGGCCACGGCGGCCTACAACTGGCCCCACGCTGCCGGGAGCTGCTGCGCGGGGAGGCCTCACTGGCGCTCAGGGAAGACATACTGCCCGCTTCCAGCAAACGCAAGACCGCCTCCGGATCGGCAAGCAATGCCCCGCCGGATGTGGCGGACAGCGCTCAATGGGAACAGCTGCGCCAGTTCCGCAAGGAGCTGGCGGATGCCGAAGGTGTACCGCCCTACATCATTTTCCACGATGCCACCCTCAAGGAGATGCTCCACGCCCGTCCGAAAACACTCGATGAGATGGCAATGGTGCCGGGCATCGGGCAGGCGAAGCTGGAACGATACGGGCAGCAGTTCCTGGACCTGCTGAAGGAGCTTGAGACCACAGCCGAGGCGACCTGAGCCATGGATCCGATTGATTACAACGGCACCCCAACACTGAGTTTTCGTCAGATCGATGAGCTGAACGGGTTCACCAAGGGCACGACCTTCCGCCTGTTCAAGCGCGCTGGCGATGCCCTCCAGCAAGACCGGGACTTCTTCTACCTGCCCGCGTCCACGCACGGTGGGTGGATTGAAACACTGCGTGCCGAGGGCCGGATCTACCCCTCCTCCCGGCACCTTGTGCTGCTGACCCGGGAGGGCTACGAACGGCTGCAACGCCTCTAACCGGAGGCGTCGGGCGCATTACGGCGCTCGTTCAGCCGCCAAGCGATCCAAACCACCACCAGCAGGCCGGCAATCGGCACCGCGAAGGCCAGGTGCACCTGAACAGTGCCCAGGATTACGCCCAGGCAGCCCCCGAGAAGCTGGATCACGGTCAGGTTGCCCCCAGTGTTGTCCAGGACCATCTTCTCCAGCTCATCGGTATCAAGCCGACGCACCTGCTGCTCAACCACATTGGTCACATCCAGGCGCTTGACCGCCAGCTCAATTCCCTGGCTGACCCAGGCATGCCCCTTCTCGGACTGCAGCAGGTTCAGGCCCTGCCTTTTCAGCCACTGGATGGCGCCCATCAGTGATTCCTCAATGCGCGTCCAGTTGGATTCGTCGCTAAGGTACTGATCCGTCTGCTCAACAAGCGTTGGCAGGATACGGTCCCTGACGCTTGTCCCCAGCGTCTCGATCCACTCTGCAAGCCGCTCCTGGATCAGCGCCTGCACCTCGGGCTTTTCCATTTCCTGTTGAATCCCATCCACTACGGCATCCAGAGTCCGCATGAAATCATCGGAAACCTCGGCGTCATTGATGAAGCGCTCCAGGATCTGGCTGATGGCCTCCTGGTCGAATGAGAAGATGTTCTTGATCCCCAACCCCACCGAGCCCATGCGGCGCCGCTGTTTCAGGTAATCCTCGATCGCCCTGTTAAGCCAATCCGAGATCTGGGGAATCTCCTGCTGAAGCCAGTGGCGGATCTTCCCGGCAAGCCATTCCCGGTTTTCCCGGGACTGCAGGAAGGTGTTCAGGCTGCCCCGTATCTGAGTCCACCACTGCTCAATATTGTCCGGGTCCTGCGCAAGGTCCTGAAGGGCGGCTTCAATGAAATCCAGCGAATGGGTCAGCGCCTCCGGCCCGCGCTCGCGCATCAGCTCCACCACCATCCCTGTGATGCGGGTACGCACTTCGGGATCCTGCAGGTGGTTATCGAGCCACCCGGCCATCGCCTCGGTGCCGGTTTCGATTAACTGCCGCTCCCGGATGTAAGCCAGGATGATATCCGGTGACAGCAGCTGCTCCTGCACACTCTCGGCCAGGCTGCGCGCAATCTGGTCCTTGTTCTTGGGCACCAGCCCCTGCCAGCCCAGAACCTGCCCCTGCTTGGGCTGAAAAAGCATCTTGATGGCAAGGAAGTTGGTGAAATACCCCACCAGCCCCGCAACGGTTATCACGAATCCGGCCCGCACCCAGATATTATCGCCCGCGAACCAGTAATCCAGAAGACCAAACACCAGCGCCAGCGCCAGAAGCGCGCGCCGGAAACGCCGATCCCATTGGGTCAGATCCAAATCCATAGAGAGACTCCCTCTTTTTCTGTAGGGGCTGGGCCATCAGCCTTGGCCCGGATTCCAGTCGGCTGAACCCCACGGACACCCGCGGACTATTGACTCAGGATACAGACAGGCCCGTTGATGTGCATGGGCATGCCGAGCGCGCTGGCCATGATTGGCAGGTCAGTCCAGATTCCGGCCAGGGTGGCGACCCGCGCTGTCTGTTCCAGGTCTACCAGCGCGCCCCTGAGCGCAATTTCATGTATATTTTTTACATCCATCAAGTAACATGTATTATGGATACTGTTTTGTCAGAAACCGACTTGCTCACTTCAAAGGAGGACACATGCTGAGCCCAGAGCAGGAACAGATCATCCAGGACACCGCCCCTGTGGTGGCGGAGCATCTCGAAACCATTACCGCGCGGTTCTATCCACTGATGTTCGAGCGGTACCCGGACGTCAACGCCCTATTCAACGCAAGCCACCAGGCCAGCGGCAATCAGGCGCGGGCGCTTGCCGGGGCGGTGCTGCAATACGTACAGCTGCGCGGCAACCCGGCGCAAGCCCGGGCCGCGCTCTCCACGGCCATAAGCAAGCATATCTCACTCGGTATCCAGCCCGAGCACTACCCCATTGTTGGCGAATGCCTGATGGAAGCCATTGGTGATGTCCTGGGTGATGCGATCACACCAGACGTCGCCGACGCCTGGCAGGCTTTGTACGACGAACTGGCTGGGCTGTTGATTGACGTTGAACAGCAGCACTACCACGACTTTGCAAACCGACCGGGTGGCTGGCAGGGCCGGCGGACCTTCCGCATCCGCAGCCGACGCCGGGAAAGCGAGGTCATCACCTCCTTCGAGCTGGAGCCCGTGGATGGCGAACCGGTCGCGGACTTCCAGCCGGGCCAGTACATCGGCCTCCGGCTCCAGATCAACGACGAGCCCACTTATCGCCACTACAGCCTGTCCGATGTACCCAACGGTCGTACCTATCGCATTTCGGTCAAACGCGAACCGGACGGGCATGCCAGCCGCTTCCTTCACGACGAGGCGGGCGTGGGCCATGAACTGGACCTGCTGCCACCGTCCGGAGACCTCACCCTGAGCGGCCAGGAGCCCCTATTGCTGATCAGCGGCGGGGTTGGCCAGACGCCCATGCTGCCGCTGGCCAAGCAGGCGCTGGAACAAGGTCGCCATGTGACCTACTTGCACGCGGCACGCAGCCGGCAGCAACATGCGTTCCGCGATGAAATCAAGGCGCTCAGGGACCAGTACCCGGAACAGTTCAACCCGGTGGTGATCTACGAGCAAGGCACGCCAACCGACGGCGCGGATGCCATCGGAATGATCAACCATTCCCTGCTCAAGCAGCACCTGCCCGCCCCCTCAGCCCGCTGCTATTTTGTCGGACCAGAGGCCTTCATGCAGACGGTTGATGCCGCATTGGAGGCGCTCGGCGTGAATGAGAGTCGACGCCATTTTGAGCATTTCGGGCCCTCCAGGCCGCTGCGGGCCGCCTGAAACGCCCGGCACTCCCTGTCTCCGGCTGGCAGGAACAATGGTACTATGGTTCCGGCCTATACCAACTGCCAATTCTCCAGCCCAAGGGGAGCGCATCATGGCCACCACTGAATGGTTCATCCTCCTTGCCGTTATCGGCTCCCTGCTGGGGGGCCTTGTCACGCTGAAAAACCGGGCTCACAGCCTGGATGTTTCCGGGGACCGGATGGAACGGATCCGCAAACGCAAGGCGGAACTGGAAGAACAGGAAAAGCGCGAGAACGACCAGGAGCCGTAACCTACTTACTCCTGGACGGCGCGCCGCTCAATCACTGTCCCAGAGTTCCGGCTTGGGCGCTTCCGGCGTCTGGGCATGCTTGCTCCAGGGCATCAGCAGGAAGTCCCCCTTACCGCCACGGGTCATATGGCGCTCTGAACGCAGTGCTTTGTAGAAGCCCAGACAGATCGCGATCAGCAGAAAGGACATGAAGAAGCCAAGGGAAATGGAGGCATCCTGAATCGCCCGCAACCCGCCCACAACCAGGAGGATCGTCGCTACAGACCCTTCTGACACCGCCCAGAAAACACGTTGTGCCCGCGGGGGATTGGGGTGACCGCCCGACGTCACCATGTCATCAACAAGTGACCCGGAATCCGAAGACGTAATGAAGAAAATCACGATGACCAGGGTTGCCCACATCATGGTCACCCCCGCCAGGGGTAGCGCCTTCAGCAAGGCGTGCAGTGACAGCGATACGTCCTCGTGAACGATCTGACTCAACCCGCCATTACCAAAGAGCTCGATATGGAGCGCCGACCCCCCAAAGACCGACAACCAGACGAATGTAACCAGCGTGGGCACCAGCATCACCGACAGCACAAACTCACGCAGTGTCCGTCCCCGGGAAATACGGGCCACAAACACCCCAACAAACGGCGACCAGGAAATCCACCACCCCCAGTAGAACATGGTCCAGGTGGTTTGCCAGTCGGTATGCCTGGTGTATTCCACCCACAGGCTCATTTCCGGCAGTGTCTGGATATAAAGTCCCAACGATCCCACGAACGTTTCCAGAATATGGATCGTTTGCCCGGCAAAGAAGACGAACACCATCAGCCCGAAAGCCAGAGACAGATTGATCAGGCTCAACCGCCGGATGCCCGCCTTGATTCCGGAGACCACCGAAAGTGTTGCCACCAGGGTAATCAGGGCAATAATGCCGACCTGCACATTGGTCTCCAGCGGTATGTCCATGTACTGGGCAAGGCCGCTGTTGATCTGCATGGCGCCCAATCCCAGGGAGGTGGATACCCCGAGCAGGGTGCCGACCGTGCAGAGAATGTCCACCCCATGGCCAATCGGCCCGTTTACATGGCGACCAATCAGCGGGTGCAGAATGGACCTGGGGGCAAGCGGAAGGTCGTGACGGAAATGGAAGTACGCAATGGAAGCGCCGAACAGGATATAGATGGCCCAGGGGTGCAGGCCCCAGTGGAAGAACGTGTAGCGCATGGCCTCCTTGGCCGCTTCCGGCGAACCGCCCTCCGCAAACAACGGATTGGTATGGTGGTACAGCGGCTCCGCCACGCCCCAGAACACCAGGCCGGTCCCCATACCGGCGCTGAACAGCATGGCAAACCACACACGATACCGAAATTCGGGCCTTGAATCCGGCGGTCCCAGCCGCAGCCGCCCATAGGGGCTGAGCATCAACCAGAACGCGAACACCACAAAGACAGTGACAATCAGCGCGTAATACCAGCCAAAGGTCCTGGAAATGGCCTGTTGCAGACTGGAAAAGGCCTCACTCGCTGTGGCCGTGAAAAGCCCCCCGAACAAGCAGAAGCCAATGACGCAAAGGGCCGACCCAATAAAGACCGGCGGTGACATTCTTTGGGTAAAACGCTGCCACGCCCTTACTACCCCTGATTGAAGTGCGCCCATAAATCCACAACCCGTAGAAGATCCAAGTGACGGTAACGGTTCACGCGCTACCGTAAGCCATTGTGATGTCGCGCTTATGATAGGGCTTCAGAGCAGCTCAGGCCATCTGTTGCAGTACACGCACCGTTTCATCCCATCCCAGGCAGGGATCCGTAATGGACTGGCCGTGGGTCAGCTCGCCCTCATCCTTTTGTTTACCATCAACCAGGAAGCTTTCGAGCATGATGCCAACAATACGGCGATTGCCCGCCTGGCGCTGACGCAGCAGTTCACGGGCGATTTCCGGCTGGCGTTGATGCTGCTTGCAGGCATTGTCATGACTGCAGTCAACCATAACGGAGGGGGTCAGTCCGTTCTTCCGAAGCGTTTGCTGGGCCGCCGCGATGCTGGCTTCATCGTAATTGGTAATGCCCCGGCCTCCGCGCAACACCAGGTGTGTATCCGGGTTACCGGGCGTCTGCATCATGGCCGGTCGACCCTGAAGATCCGTGCCCAACCGGTAATGGGGGGAAGCCGCTGACTGCATGGCGTTGAGTGCCATTTCGTGACTGCCATCCGTACCGTTCTTGAAACCCACCGGCATGGGCAACTGGCTTGCCATCTCCCGGTGAAGCTGGGACTCGGTGGTACGCGCGCCAACGGCGGTCCAGCTCACAAGATCGGACAGGTAATCCACCGCCATGGGATTGAGAGCCTCGGTGGCCAGTGGCAGACCCAGCTGCGCCAGGTTCAGAAGCAGACGCCGACTGCGCACCAGTCCCTGGGCCAGATCCCCTTCACCGGTGCGCTCCGGATCGTAAAGCAGTCCTTTCCAGCCCACCGTCGTACGGGGCTTCTCAAGGTAGGCGCGCATCACGATGAGGCAGCGGTCCTGTAACGTTGCCGCTAACTCCGCCAGCCGCTCACCGTACTCAAGCGCAGCCACTTCATCATGGACCGAACAGGGCCCGACAACCACCAACAGCCGCTCGTCCTCGCCTCTCAGAATGGCCCGAACCGCCTGCCGATGGCTCTCAACCTGAGCCTGTAGCGCCTCTGAACAGGGCAGCTGCCGCCTCAGTTCCACCGGTGCCGGCAACGCTTGAACAGCATTAGAATCCTGCGCCTGTTGGGTTGTTCCGGTCGTCGTCTGTGCATCGCTCATTGCTGTAACCATTATTGACCTCCCATAAAAAAACCCCGACGGCTGGCTGCCAGTCGGGGTTCTTCATCCGGTGGCAGCCAGGCTTGTTGCCGGGCCGCCTCCTGAAGTGTGAAGGATCGTCAGGCGTGGCCCGGCATGCGGCTAAAGAAAAAGCCGAAACCAAACCACTGGCAATACACAGCAGCCACCATGCCCGCCGGATTGTCGGCGAGTACCTGATTATTGATTGACGTGGATGCTGCGGTAACTGACTTCATGGTTCGAACTATAACGTACCCGCCCGGGTTTGCAACACCCGGCCAGACCGGAACGCCTTTCCTGTTTTCCAGGAAGATGAGAATATTATCACTGGAAAACGCGAACCTGATACTGACCGAGTAAATAATGCCAAGTGATTACAGCCTCACTGTTTACAGCAACGACCGCCTGACCCCGAACATGCGTCGCATCGTGTTGCACGGAGCGGAGCTGGCCACTTTCCCGCCGAATCAGGAAGGGGGCTACGTTAAACTGGTTTTCGAGCCAGCGCATCAAGACGCTAAACCCACCCTGCGTTCCTATACCATCCGCGCCTTTGACGCCGCCCGTCAGGCCATGACGCTTGATTTCGTGGACCATGGTGATGAAGGGCCCGCATCAGCCTGGGCCAACCGGGCCGAACCTGGCGACACCATCACCATCCGCGGCCCCGGCGACCCCAAAGTCGCTCCCCGGGATGCCGACTGGTTCCTGTTCGCGGGCGATATGAGCGCATTGCCGGCACTGGCCGTCAACCTGGAACAGCTCCCAGCCGAGGCCCGTGGTTACGCCATCATTGAAGTCCTGTGCGAACAGGACAAACAGCCCATCAAGCATCCCGAAGGCATCGAGTTGACCTGGCTGGTCAACCCTGACACGGCCAACCCCAACGCCCCGATCGCGGAGCGAGTACGCGCCCTGCCTTGGCTACCGGGCACTCCGTTTCCCTGGTTCGCCGGCGAGTTCAGCACGATGCGCAATCTGCGCCGCTTTTTCCGGGACGAGCAAGGCATCGATAAGCGGGCCATGTATTGCAGTTCCTACTGGAAGAAGGGGGATACCGATGAGGGCATGAAACAAGCGAAAAAACAGGATCTGGAGGCCTAGCACCTGTCGGCACTAGGCGCCGCTCAGCCATAGGTGCACGCCGATACTGGCCACATACCCCAGAAAGATGGCTGGCGTCCACCGTAGATGCCCGAGGAAGGTATAACTGCCTCGCGCCTGGCCCATCAGGGCAACGCCCGCCGCGGAACCAATGGAAAGCAGGCTGCCTCCAACCCCGGCGGTCAGTGTGATCAGCAGCCATTGGTTATGGGGCATGGCGGGATCCATGGTCAGAACCGCAAACATGACCGGGATATTGTCAACAATCGCCGAGATAACCCCGAGGAAAACGTTGGCGTAGGTGGTCGACCATTCCGTGTACAGTGTGTGGGACAGCAACTCCAGGTAGCCCATGAATCCCAGGCCACCAACGGCGAGCACAACACCATAGAAAAAAAGCAGCGTATCCCACTCCGCCTGAGCCACCCGATTGAAGACGTCAAAGGGAACCACGTTACCCAGGCGCTTCAACGCCTCCTGATCGCCCTTGCGTTCCGCATGGGCACGCCTGCGCTCCAGCCGTTCCGGCAAGGTCCGGCGCAGGTAGAACCCAAAGAACTGCAGCAAACCAAGCCCGGTCATCATGCCCAGCACCGGCGGGAGCCGCAGTACAGAGTGCACAAAGACCGCCAACGCCACGGTAACCAGAAACAGGCCAATAATCCGCACCGCACCCCGCTTCATGGTTACTGCTTCATACACAACCCCTGGTTTGCGATCCACCAGGAATGCGTTCATCACCAAGGCAGGGACGAGGAAGTTCACCAGCGCCGGCGGGAACAGCCGGGCAAACTCAGCCACGCCCACAACCCCGGACTGCCAGACCATCAGGGTGGTGATGTCACCGAAGGGGCTGAAGGCACCTCCCGCATTGGCCGCTACTACGATATTGATGCAACACAGATTAATGAAGCGGCTGTCCCCTTCGCCCACCTTGGTCACCACCGCACACATCAACAGGGCCGTGGTCAGGTTATCGGCCACTGGGGATATGACAAACGCCAAACCACCCGTGATCCAGAACAGCGCGCGATACCCGAACCCCTTGCGCAGCAACCAGGCCCGCAACGCATCAAAGACGTGGCGCTCCTCCATGGCATTGATGTAGGTCATCGCCACCAGAAGGAACAGCATCAGTTCGCTGAACTCCAGCAGTGTGTGCCGGAAGGCCTCTTCAACCACATCGGGGCGGCCCTCCGCCACATAAACACCCCCGATCACCATCCAGATAATACCCGCCGCCACCAGGACAGGTTTGGATTTGCGCAACTCAAGCCGTTCCTCGCCCATCACCAGGGCGTAGGCGATGGCAAAGACCAGCAGGGCGACCGCCCCAGGCAGTGTTGCGGTCAAGTCCAGCTCACCGGCACTGGCAACAACCGGCGCACTCGTAAACAGCAAACACAGGACAGCGGCTAGACGGTATAGCATGGGGCTCCGAATGTCGGGTTAGAAAACAGGGGCCAAAAGCGGGCTTAGTCTAATGCAGGCGGCTCGGCCCTGTCCTTGGCGGACATCAAGTGATTGACGGGCATCAAACCGGAAGCGCTCCCCCAGTAACGCCTCAGTCCTCGGGCAGCGACCTTTTCGGGCTTGAGAACACACTCAGCGCCGTAACCGTGGCCAGGATCAGGACCATCCCCACAACCTGGAGGGCGACCAGACTCTCTTCCAGAACCACAACACCGAACAGGGACGCCGTTACGGGCTCCACCATCGCCACAATGGAGGCTACGGCGGGCGCGGTGTGGTTCAGCCCGAGGATGTAGAAAATGAAGGACAGTCCCGCCCCCAGAATCCCAAGTGTTACGAACAGTGGCCAATCCGGCGTTTCCAGAGCGGTAGCGATCTGACTGGTATCACCCAGCCCCACCAGCAGAATGACCAGTGCCGCAAAGGCGACCACCAGTATCGCCTGAGGGCTGCCGTGGGGCGCCGCGTACTTGAACCCGAAAATA
The DNA here is from genome assembly GCF_056783195.1 of Salicola sp. AFF1. NCBI lineage: Bacteria > Pseudomonadati > Pseudomonadota > Gammaproteobacteria > Oceanospirillales > Halomonadaceae > Salicola > Salicola sp. AFF1. The sequence goes on along the minus strand of NZ_JBXAYL010000010.1, from coordinate 51,122 downwards.
AAGACCGCATAGGACAACCCGGCCAGAAGCCCCGCGCCCACGCCAAGCGGCGTTACCCCGCCGGCATCAATGTCGTAAATGCGGGTAAGCAGCACGATCCCGATCATCACCATCACGATCGCCACCCACTTCATCGGAGTTGGGCTTTCCAGCTTCAGCGCAAAGGAAAGGAGATAGACAAACACGGGCGCGCAATACATCAATGTTGCCGCGACCGCAACGCTGCCCTCCGAAATGCTCAGGAAATAGAACGCAAAATTGCCGGCGACCCCCAGGCCTGCAATCGCCGACCAGAACCACAACCAGCGGTTTGAAAGCCCGCTCCCGCGCGGTCGCAGAGCCAGCCACCCCAGGACGAACACCAGCCCAATGGCCCCCCGGTAGAACGACACCACGAAGGCATCCCAGCCATCCGCCATCAGGATGCCACCGATACCGCCTGATAACCCCCAACACAGGGAAGCCAATACTACGAGCGCTGTTGCAGCTGCCATTGAAGCTCCTGATTGCACGTTGAAGATTGGGGCACACCCGACCAGCATTCAGGCTTAACCCTGGGTCAGGGAAAGTGCGGATTATGGGTGACAGACCAACGTCTGTCGAGTTGATACTCCTCAATTGATTAAGCGCTAACAGGGTTCATAGTGGAAGTGGTGGGTCGGCCCATCAGCCAGCCACAATTGGTAATTGGAGATGCCACGTGACGGACGAACAACCTCCCTCGGCGAACCCGGAACAAGACCTGGAAACACGCTTTCCCACTGCCTACACCATATTGTTCCTGCTGATCATTCTGGTGGCCGCGCTCACCTGGATCATCCCTGCGGGGCAGTATGAGCGGTCCATGAACGAAGAGATCGGGCGTGAGGTTGCGGTGCCAGGGACCTATGAAACCGTTGAACCCAACCCCCAGGGCTTCGTCGATGTGATGCTGGCGCCCACGGCAGGCTTTTATGATCCCGGAAGCTACGCCGCCAATGCCATTGATGTGGCCCTGTTCGTGCTGTTCCTGGGGGGTTTTCTGGGCGTCATGAACGCCACCGGCGCGATCGATACAGGCATTCGAAGCGCCATGCATCATCTGGAAGGCCACGAGATCTGGATGATTCCGATACTCATGACGCTCTTTGCGCTGGGCGGAACCACCTACGGCATGGCCGAGGAGACCCTGGCGTTCTACGCCATCCTGATCCCAGTCATGATCTCAGCCGGGTATGACGCGGTTACCGGTGTGGCCGTGATTCTGGTGGGGCCGGCATCGGGGTGCTCGGGTCCACAATCAACCCATTTGCGACGGTTATTGCCTCCAATGCCGCCCAGATTCCCTTCACGAATGGCATTGTGCTCCGCGCCATATTGCTCGTGGGTGGCCTTATCATATGCGCCGCCTACGTGATGCGCTACGCACAGCGGGTGAAGGCGGACCCTTCCCGCTCCGTGGTGGCCAAACAGAGAGCCGCACACCGCAGGATTTTCCTACAGGGCCACGATGAACTGGAGAACTTCGAGCTCACAGGCACACAGAAAATCGCCCTGATCATTTTCGCGCTGACGTTCATCGTCATGATCTGGGGGGTTTCAACCCAGGACTGGTGGATGGCCAGGATGGGATCACTCTTCTTCGGCGCCGCCATCGTTATCGGCATCATCGCCCGCCTGGGTGAAAAGAAGCTGACCAGCAGCTTTGTTGACGGCGCCCGGGACCTGCTCGGCGTAGCACTGGTTGTTGGGCTGGCCCGGGGCATTGTGGTGATCATGGAACAGGGCATGATTGCCGATACCATCCTGCACAGTGCCGAAACCACCCTGGGAGGCCTGCCCGAGCTCGCCTTCATCAACCTGATGTTCTGGATTGAGGTGGGCATGAGCTTTTTCGTGCCGTCATCGTCCGGCCTGGCCGTGCTCTCCATGCCGATTCTGGCACCGCTGGCGGATTTTGCCGGCGTCGGCCGTGATCTGGTGGTCACCGCTTACCAGTCCGCCAACGGCCTGGTGAACCTGATCAACCCAACCTTCGCAGTCGTAGTGGGCGGCTTGGCCATTGGCCGTGTTTCCTATGATCGCTGGCTGGTCTTTATGTGGCCCCTCTTGCTGATCCTGACCGTGTTCATCACGGCCGTGATCAGCATTGGCGCACTCCTTTAACATCAGCGGACGAGGACCTGACATGACCGAGCACACCCTTGGTGTTCACTCCGAAACCGGCGCTCTCAGGCAGGTGATCGTCAGCCGCCCGGGGCTGGCACACCGGCGCCTGACGCCCTCCAATTGCGATGCCCTGCTGTTTGACGACGTCTTCTGGGTCAAGCAGGCCCAGAAAGACCACGATGTGTTTACCTCCGTGATGCGTGAACGTGGCGTGGAGGTACTGGACGTCAACGATCTCCTGGGGGAAACACTTGATATCCCGCAGGCACGGGCCTGGATTCTCGATCATCGGATCACCTGGAATCATATCGGCGTGGGTATGGTGTCCGACCTCCGCGCGTGGATGGACCAACTGCCGGGTCAGACTCTGGCGGCGTTCCTGATGGGGGGCCTGGAAGTGGGCGACCTGCCCTTCGAGCCAACCGGGCTGTTCGGCAACCACCTGGGGCGCCATGGCTTTGTGCTGCCGCCCCTTCCCAACTTCCTGTTCACCCGGGACAACAGCGCGTGGATCCATGATGGGGTGACCCTGAATCCCATGTACTGGGCCGCCCGCAAACCGGAAACACTGCTGATGAGCGCGGTCTACCAGTATCACCCTGCCTTTGCCGGCAGGGTCAACGTCCACTGGGGCGACCCCCTCACCGACCATGCCCTGGCAAGCCTCGAAGGCGGTGACATCATGCCGGTGGGCAATGGGGTGGTGCTGGTGGGCATGGGAGAACGCTCCTCGCCGCAGGCCATAGGCCAGCTCGCCAGGGCCCTGTTCGAAAACGGAGCGGCTGAACGGGTTATTGCGTGCCAGATTCCCAAGACCCGCTCCGCCATGCATCTGGACACGGTGTTCACCTTCTGTGGCGGCAATGTGGTAACCAGCTTCAAGGAAGTGGCGGATCAGGTCGTATGCTACGACCTGCGCCCGGGCGAAAACGGCAAGCACCTGTCATTCCACCGGGACCCCCGTCCGCTGTTTGATGTGGTTGCGGAGGTGCTGGGCTATGCCGCCCTGGAGGTGGTCCCCACCGGCGGCGACACCCCGGCCGAGCGCGAGCGGGAACAATGGAACGACGGCAACAACGTACTCGCATTGAGCCCGGGCGTGGTCATTGGCTATGACCGCAATGACGATACCAATGCCGCCCTGAGGGCCGCCGGCATCGAGGTTCTGGCCATTCCAGGGGCTGAACTGGGCCGGGGCCGGGGCGGAGGGCGCTGTATGAGCTGCCCCACCCAACGTGACCCTGTCTGAACGAAAAGGAATCAAGGTATGGCTTTCAACCTCAGGAACCGGCACTTCCTCACCCTTAGGCACTTCAGTCCCCGCGAGATCGGTTTTCTGCTCAAGCTTTCAACCGACCTCAAAACCGCCAAGTACGCCGGCACTGAAACGCCCTGCCTGGAGGGCAAGGACATTGCGCTGATCTTTGAAAAGAACTCCACCCGAACCCGGGTCGGATTTGAGGTGGCAGCTTTTGACCAGGGTGCCCGTGTCACCTACCTGGGCCCCACTGGCACCCATATTGGCCACAAAGAGTCAGTCAAGGATACTGCCAGGGTGCTCGGACGCGTTTATGACGCTCTCGAATACCGTGGTTTCGGCCAGGATGTGGTCGAGGAACTCGCCCAATACGCTGGCGTGCCGGTCTACAACGGACTCACCGATGAGTTCCACCCAACCCAGATCCTGGCAGACTTCCTGACCATGCAGGAAAACGTGGAGAAACCGCTCCGGGAGACAGCATTTGTTTTCATGGGCGATGCTGCCAACAACATGGGTGACAGCCTCCTCATTGGCGGCGCCAAGATGGGCATGGACGTGCGGCTGTGCGCCCCCCGGGCCTGCTGGCCCGAGGAAGCCGTGCAAGCCGAAGCACGAGCCATTGCCGAGGATACCGGGGCCCGGGTCACGATCACCGACGACATTGATGCAGGCGTAACAGGTGTGGACTTTGTCTACACCGACGTATGGGTATCCATGGGCGAATCCAAGGACAAATGGGCGGAGCGCATTAAGCTGCTTCAGCCCTATCAGGTGAACGCCGCCCTGATGGAGAAAACCGGCAATCCCCGCGCCCGGTTCATGCACTGCCTGCCCGCTTTCCATAATACGGAAACGGCTGTCGGCAAGGAGATCCAGGCCGAATTCGGTATTGAGGCCATGGAAGTCACCGAAGACGTTTTCGAAAGTCCCGCCTCCATCGTTTTCGACCAGGCGGAGAACCGGATGCACACCATCAAGGCGGTGCTCGTCGCCACGCTTGGAAACTGACAGATAGAGATAAGGGAGCCAGACATGCTTGTGGTAGCAGCCCTGGGCGGCAATGCCCTGTTGCGTCGCGGGGAACCGCTGACAGCGGAAGCCCAGCGTGCCAATGCCCGGACCGCCGCGCAATCACTGGCTGGCATCGTCCGTGCCGGTCACCAACTGATCATCACTCATGGCAATGGACCGCAAGTTGGCCTCCTGGCACTGCAGGGAGCCGCCTACAAGCCGGATGAGTCCTACCCACTGGATGTCCTGGGGGCCGAAACGGAAGGCATGATCGGTTACATCATTGAACAGGAATTGGAAAATACCCTGAGCCATGAGCGGGCCGTCGCTACTCTTCTGACCCAGATCCGGGTGGACAGGGATGACCCGGCTTTCAGCAACCCCACCAAGTTCGTCGGACCGGTTTACGACAGGCAGGAAGCCGAGGCCAAAGCTGAAGCCGCTGGCTGGCAGATCGCTCAGGATGGGGACAAATGGCGCCGTGTCGTCCCCTCTCCCCAACCAAAGGAAATTCCCGACACCCGGGTTCTGGAACTGCTCCTTGAGCAGAACGTCGTCGTCATCTGCGCCGGTGGCGGCGGCATCCCTGTACTGCGCCGGGAGGACGGCAACCTGATCGGCGTGGAAGCCGTTATCGACAAGGACGCCGCCAGCGCCCTGTTAGCGCGCCAGCTGGGAGCCGATGCCCTGCTGCTGCTCACCGATGTGGACGCCATCTATCGCGGCTTCGGGACAGACGCCGCTACCCCACTCCATGAACTCAGCCTGAGCGATGCCCGGGCGCTCAACCTGCCAGCCGGCTCCATGGGCCCCAAGCTGGCTGCGGCAACCGACTTTGCCGAAACCGGGGGCCTGAGCGGTATCGGGCGGCTGGAGGATGCCGTGGCGATTCTGGAACGGACAGCGGGGACCCGTATTGGCGGATGAGGACCGGAAACAGGTAGCCGGCTCCCCGCCGCACTAACGTCCTGGTCCAGCCTAACGTTCCGAGGGCGAATGCCGGATCACCTGACCTTTCACCGGCTCGCCTCTGGCAACTGGTTCGCCATCTGCGGCGTAATGCCGGAATTGAGCGGGCAACCCTTCGCCCTTGAACGGCTCTGACGTCGTTTGCAGATGGTAGTGCAGATGGGGTTCACTGGAATGGCCACTGTTGCCACAGTCCCCGAGCAGCTCCCCGGGCTCTAGTTGATCGCCCTCCTCTACCTCAACACTGCCCCGCCGCAAGTGTGCCAGAAACGAGAACTCATCATTGCCATGATCGATGATGACGTAATTGCCCAGTGGCTGACGCGAGTTCATATTCCCCGGGACATTGTCCTCAACCCCGTCCACGGCCGCGACAACCGTTCCGGAAGCGGGGGCCAGAACCGTTTGCCCAAAACAGTAATAGTCCGCATTTCTTTCGCCCTTACCAGCATGCGAGGCCCCCTCCTCCCTGATCACAAAGTCATAGGCAAACCGCTGATCCTTCACGCGGGCATGCCGATTCTGGGATAACGTCCGCCCTCCCCACAGGACATACCACTGCCCACGGAAAGGCAGGCGCAGATCGGCCTTTGTCTCATACTCCCGGTATTGGGTTGGTGCCGCTTCAGCTGGCGTCACCAGGAAACCCGTGACTGCCCCCTCCTTATCGAGGGACCATTGAACCAGCACCGGTCCTGATGCCTTCTCAAAACGGGCCGTCCGTTTGTAAACCTGAGAGTCCCCAGCTGCGTCAACTCCCTCTGAAAGCAAGGATGCCTCCTGCCCCAACTGAGCCCCTATTTGGTCCCGAAAGAGCCTCAAGGCCTCTGCATCCCCAAAGTGTTCCTTCATTGGCGGCGCAAACTGCTCCCAGAGGCTGTCCAGTCGCTCCTGATAGAACCGCTGAGTCAGCTCCCGCCCCCGCTCCAGCGTCTGCCCTGTCTTTGCCACAGCGCCTGCGGCCAGACTGAGGAATAGGGCAAGCATCAGTACCGTTCGCCACATAGAGACCTACCTCCTGAATTCATTCTCTCCACTTCCGACTGCTCCTGTGAGAGCAATCACTCCCCACATTAGAGTCAACCGGGCATTCCCTTTACATTGCTCCCCGAAACGGATCGTCGCCAAGGCCAAGGCAACCAGTCTGACAGACTGCTAACATGCCATTAAGGTTCGCTGCACGAACTGGAACCTTCGTTTTCCTGCTGCCGAAAAAGGTGTTACAGACGTGTTCCGTATCAGCATCATTCTGCTCGTCCTGGCGCTTCTCACACCTGGCTTGGTTCAAGCCGAGACGGTCCGCATTGCGGGTTACCGCTTCCCACCCTTTGTCATGATCAAAGGAAATGGGTATACGGGAATGACTCTGGAAGTTATTGACGCGCTCAATGAGATCCAGGACCAATACAAGTTCGAATTCTTTCTCACCTCTTCGAAACGCCGTTACCTGGATCACGAACAGGGGTTCTATGATGCAATCCTTTTTGAGGACAAACGCTGGCAATGGCGTGACCGCCCGGTTGAAGGGACGCGCGTTATTGCCCGGGACGAAGAGGTGTTTGTCGCTCACAGCAATCGCGTCGATAGCCAAGACTTCTTCAATAACCTGAAAGACAAACAACTGGTGGGCATGCTGGGGTATCATTACCAGTTTGCCGACCATGTAACGGATGAAGGCTTTCTGGACACGAAATTCGATATGCTGCTGTCGAGCAGCCTCGAAAGAAACATTAAGCTCATCCTCCTGGACCGACCCTCGGTGGCGGAAGTAGCTGTCGTTCCCCGCTCCTTCCTCCGCCTGTACTTACGACGTCACCCCCGGGCCCGCGAACACCTAACCATCAGTGAGCGCGTGGACCAGGTCTACAAGCTACGCGCCCTCGTCCGGGAAGGCAGTACCATCCCCGTCAAATCAATGGACCGTCTGCTGGGCCAACTGGAAGAAAGCGGCAGGTTGCCCGAGCTGCGGCGAAAGTATCGGCTACCGTCGCCTCAGAGCGACTCGGACAACAATGCCAAGCCTTGATCCTGGGACAGCGGATCATCCATGAGGGTCAACCGGCCCGGATTGCTCTGGGACGCGCTGAACCACGCGGGTCCCGGCAATCATGTCGTGGATGCAGCGCCTGTCCTTGCGAAAGATAAAAAGCGCATCAATCAACCCGAACAGGTTCCCGGGGGCCATGGACATAAACGTGACCGGCAGATAGCGCTTACCGATGATGGCCGGGGCACCAATGAGGTGGCCTTCCAGGTTCTCGATCCGAATCCCCAAAGCCTTCTTGCCAAGGCTTTGACCACTATGGTGAAGGAAGTAGCCGTTCACCAGAACGTAGCCCACGACGCCGTATATCAGGAGCAAGACATCGGTTCCGAAAGAGGTTTCACCACCACTGAGCAGGTCGCCCCATTTTCCCCATACAAAAAGGACAGGCGTCATGATCAGGAGGGTGACTATTCCATCAATCATGGCCGCCCCCAGACGGCTTACCCTGGACGCCAGAGGCCGGCCTTCAGGGACTTCATCGGTTAGGGTAGAGGCAGGGACCTGATATGGATCCGGCACGGGACTCTCCTTGTCGAAGGCATTCATTCCTGAGCAAAATCTTCAAGCGCTTTGCCATCCAAGCGATAGACAACCCACTCACTCTGTGGTTCAGCGCCAATTGATTCATAAAACCGAATCGCCGGCTCGTTCCAGTCGAGAACACTCCACTCAAACCGCCCGCAATCATTGGCCACCGCAAACTGCGCAAGATGTTTCAGAAGCGCTTTTCCAGCGCCATCCCCCCTGTACTGTGGAGAAACATACAAGTCCTCAAGGTACAGGCCCCGCTTACCGAGCCATGTGGAGAAATTGAAGAAATAGACCGCAAACCCGATAGGTTCACCGTCAAGGTCGCAAATAACCGCATCAGTACTCGAACCGGGATCAAATAAAGCATTTTCTATGTCAGCGACTGTGGCCAGAACCTGCTCTTGCGCTCGCTCATAAGCAGCAAGCTCTGTGATAAACCTATGAATCAGAATCGCATCTTCAATTCTTGCTTGACGAATTTCTACACCTGACACTTCACACTCCCGTCTACAGCACAAAACAGGGGTTCTTCCAGATTGCATGGATACCGGGCACCTGATGAGCAAGCGGCCAGTCTTCCACTAAACAGGGCCCCCTTCAATCCCCTTTTGATCTGTGATGGACGCCGATTTGTCTTCGAGGCCACTCAAGAGCCTGGATGCCATGATCAATGGGTTTGGCCACGGTATTGACCCGGAGATGAACCGGTCCAGCGCTTGAACGCACGCTGGAATGCGCTCTGATCGCTGAATCCAAGCAGCCCGCTGATCGTGTGGAGGGCAAGATCCGGGTTTTCGATGTAACACAGGGCCAGATCGCGGCGCACTTCGTCCAAAAGGCTTTTGTAGCAGTGGCCTTCGGGGCTGAGGCGCCGCTGCAGGGTGCGGGGGCTGACATTCAGGCGCCGGGTAAGCTCGCTCAGGCTGGGCTCACCCTCGTGGAGCATCGCTTCCAGATGGTGCCTGATCAGTGCGGAGAACGCCTGGGACCGCGTCTGCATGAGCTGCGCCAGCTGGCTCTCCGCGCGCGCCTGGAGCACCTTTCGCAACATGGGGTCTGGCAAGCTCAGTGGCAGCTCAAGGATGGATCGCTCCAGGCAGAAAGCTGTCCAGGGCTGACCAAAGTGGACAGGACACTGGAAAAGGCGCTCATAGCGTTCACGTTCAGGTGGTTCGGGGTGTTCAAAGTAAACGCACTGGAGACCGTATTGATACTGGCTCAGCCAGCGGAAAAAGGCGAACCAGGCGGACAGCTTGGCCTCCGCGATGTGCCGTGGCGGCCGCCCCTCGCCAGGCATCGTCGTCCAGCTCAGCAGTAGTGAATCGCGTCGCCCCCTGAGCCGGGTTCGTCCGATGCCATCAACAATGGGCTCATACATCAGGAAGTGTTCAAGGGCTTCCCCCATGGTTTCGCTGCACATCAGGAGAGGGCCGAGAACACCACAATGCCAAGGCTTGGTGACCTGCCCCACATGCAGCCCGAAAAGAGAGTCTTCCAGGCGCCGCGACGCTTCATCGAACAAACACGCTACCGTTGTAGCCGGGACATGTCTCGACGGCTCCTCCAGCCAGCTGCTGGGAATACCACAATCCTCAAACAACCCTGTGGGCTCCAACCCGGAATGACGGACATAGTCCGCGGCAGCGCGTAGCACACTTATGGCAATACCACCAGTAATGGTCTGGCCCTCCTTGTCCAATTGCCTCAAATCCAGATCAGGCCTTCCGACCCTGAAGGCAGACTAATAGAAGGCGGGACCCCCCAGCGTGATCAACGTCACACATAGACGCCGTTGATACCCAGGATCAACCGGGCTCGGGATCCGGGGTTGCTGCTTTAATGGTGATGCGGTAGGGCGCTTCCACGGCACGCATGTCGCTGCACTGACCGGCAATATCCCCGTTGCGACAACCGGGATCGGACGATTGCCGTTCCACGACCCGACGGAACCTGTGCCCTTGAATCCCAATCGTCAGGGTCTCGTGCGTATAGCTGCGAAACGCCACATCCGGTCCTTTGACCCTTGCCTCCGCGAGAATCCGTCTGTCCGGGCTTGAGCCGGGATTCGCTTCGTATTGGATGCGGGCGTACTGGAAGTGTTCCCGGAAGTTATCAAGGCTGTACCCGTGCGCCAGCTCAGGCTTGAAGAACAACGTCAGCTTAAGACGCTGATCCTCGTAGGCCAGGGCGTGGTAGTCGAAGTCCGCATCGCACCGGACCCCACTTGGACAGGCTTTCCGGAACCGATTCCCGTCGCTGGTGGCCGTGTAGCTGAACCCGGCGCCCGGTTCAGACGCTGGGCGGGCAGCAGAGGCCCCGTTACAACCAGACACCGCCATGAGTGCGCCCATCAGCAACACACCCATACCGAGTCGTGGCACGAGCAACACGTGACCAATCGTCATGGGTTCAAGCTCATTCCTTCAATTGAGACCGCTAAAGCCCTTGAGCTGGATCAGGGTACCGGCCAGGTTCCATCACGGATTAGAACAAAGGTTGAACGGCGATGATTGTTCCAACGCGTCAGTCCGGATTGATCCCGGATGACAACAGCGCCTGCTGATCAGCTTGGCGCCATGGATCAATGCAGTCTGACGCAGCAGAACAAGATGACAGAGGCTTAGGTCCTCTTAAATCAATACTCGCGACCTCCGTTTTTTCGGAAGGACGGATCCATAACGTGGCTAACAAGAAAGAGGGAATCATGATGCAAAACAGGAGACCATCAACCACGCTCAAAACCTTGTGCGCCCTGGCGGTCGGTAGCGCCATGGGCATGGCACAGGCGAGTTCCGACGTCAGCCAGAGGACGATGGACACGACGGCCAGTGAGCAGACAGCCATGGCCCGCATCCAGGGCAGTAGCGAGAAGCTGACCTACAAGGTTGTTGATGGCTATGCCATCTTCGGCGGCGACATTGTGCTTGGGCGCCATGAAACAATTCAGGACACCGGTATCCCACCTATGCGCGTCAGCCCATGGACGCGTGGCACGGACAACCAGACCCAGCCAACCACGAACGCCGCCGTTGCCGAGGGCGCCGCTACCTGGCCGAACGGCGTGGTGCCCTACGAATTCGGCGGGAACTTCTCCAGCTCGTTCCGTCAGGTGGTTCAAACCGGCATGGAGGCAATCGAGGCACAGACCGATATCCGGTTTGTCCGGCATAGCGATGAGCGCAACTACGTCAATATCATGCGTGGCTCCGGTTGTTATTCCTTTGTAGGCATGAGCGGCGGTGCCCAGAACCTCAGCCTGGGAAGGGGTTGTGGCCAAAAGGGCGTCGTGATCCATGAACTGGTGCATGCGCTCGGGCACTTCCACGAACAGTCGCGGGAGGACCGTGACCAATACGTCACGATCCAGTGGAACAACATTAAGGACGGCCGCGAAAGCCAGTTCCGAATCCAGAATGAACAGAATATCGGCCCCTACGACTACGGCTCCATCATGCATTACGGCGCCTGGGCTTTCTCCCGCAATGGCGAGCCTACCATCAGGCCCAACCGGGACGGCGTCTCCCTGGGTGACCTGGGCCAACGCGAGGGGCTGAGTGATCTGGATGTGGCTGCCCTGAATGAAATCTACGGCGGTCCCGGCAACAGAGGCCCTGAACTGAGCCTGCGCCACCAGGAAGCCGTCATCTTCAATACCCAGTCCTATGAGCTGACTGTACGGCTGGCAGATGATCAAACGCCGGATTCCGACCTGAATGTCAGCGCCAGATCCTCGAATACCACGGTTTTACCCAATCGCAACATCGAGGTTAACGCCGGCAGCCAGTCCGATGAGCGGATCCTGGCCATGGCTCCCAACCGTCAAGCAACGGGCACGGCCGAAGTAACCATCACCGTGACCGATGGCGAAGGACTGAGCACCAGCAAGACCTTCACGCTGACGGTCAAAAAGGACGATGGCGGAACATCCGACTTCCGGTCACTGGCGTCGATGCTCAATGGCCAGTGCCTGACGGTGACCGGCGATGCCAGCCAGGATGGAGCCCTTGTGGAGCTTACTGAATGCCGGGGCAGCGAGAGCCAGAAGTGGACTCACAATGGCAGCGGCCAGCTGCGCCCCCAGGCGGCCTCCGGTAAATGCCTGGACGTGGGCAACAACCCGAACTGGGGGGTTCGTGCCCGCATCCGCCGCTGTGTTGACAACGCCAGCCATCAGCAATGGGATATGAAAGCCGACAAGCTGGTGAACCGGAAACGCTCCGACCTGGTGCTGATTGCCAGGGACAGCGATGGCGCCGTTTTTGCCTGGGGCGACAGCGGCAGCTATTTCGGTGAGCAGAACAAGCTCTGGCAATGGAGCGATGAAGATTCTGGCGGTGGTGCTGCACCCTGCACGGACTGTCAGAATATCACGGGCAGCCTCGAAGGTAGGGGAGACAACGATATGCTGCCTGACGGTACCCACTACCAATCGGGTTCTGCAGGAACCCACCAGGGTTGGCTGGATGCCCCGGACGACGCCACCTACAGCCTGACCCTGTATCGCTGGGACGGCGCCCGCTGGCAGCGCGTCGCCAGGGACGCGACGGACGGCAACAGCCGCGCCGAGGTGCGTTATGACGGACCAAGTGGCTATTACACCTGGAGCGTGGCCTCCGGGTCCGGCGCCGGCGAATACGAGTTCTGGTTGAACCGCCCTGACTGACTCCTCCATGCAGGCCGGGCACCCCTGGTGCCCGGCCTGCATTGTTCAGCTCAGAACTCCAGGCAGATCTTACCGAAGTGCTTCCCTGCTTCCTCGTGCCGGAAGGCATCCGCGATATTGTCCAATGTAAAGCTGCGATCGATGATGGGCTTGATGCCGGTGGCATTGATGGCCCGAACCATCTCTATCTGGTGCTGGCGGCTGCCCACAAGCAGTCCCTGTAGCCTGACCTGCTTGGCCATGAGCTTGGCCGTGGGCACTTCACCGCCGCTTCCGGTGAGTACGCCAATCAGCGAGATAAGGCCACCAATGCGGACAGCCTCAATGGACTGGGCGAGGGTTCCGGGGCCGCCCACCTCAATCACCTGGTCCACCCCCCGACCGTTGGTAAGCTCCATAACGGTCTTCCCCCACTTCGGGTCTTCCTTGTAGTTGATGGTGTGCTGAGCCCCCATCTCCCTGAGCCGTGCCAGCTTGTCGTTGGAAGAGGACGTGGCGATTACGTTCACGCCCATGGCCCGCGCGAACTGCAACGCAAAAATGGAAACGCCCCCGGTTCCGAGCAGGAGGATGGTGTCTCCGGCCTTGATCCGGTTATCCACCGTCAACGCCCGCCAGGCGGTAAGGCCCGCTGTGGTCAAGGTGGCAGCCTCGGCATGACTGTAGCCAACGGGTGCGTGCGTAAACCAGGTTGCCGGGCGCACGACCTGCTCGCGGGCGTACCCGTCCACCCCATCACCCGGAACAGCAGCAAAGTTGCCCTGCTGGGGCTCGCCTTCTAGCCAGGGCGGAAAGAAGGTGGAGACGACGTGATCACCCACGGCGAAAGCCTCAACGCCCTCACCGAGCGCTTCCACAACCCCTGCGCCATCAGACATGGGGATGCGCCCATCTTCCGTGGGAATACCTCTGTTAACCACCAGGTAATCGTGGAAATTCAGCGAGCTGGCATGGACCCGCACCAGAATTTCGCCGACACCGGGCTGGCCCGGTTCAGACTGGTGGCTAACCTGAAGCTGATCAAGACCGCCGGAGCTGGGGACGGTAACCGTTTTCATCAGGGTTCTCCTATTGCGTTACGGGATTGGGATGAATCGTCTCAATCATTGGGCGTCAATGCCCTGGCGTCAACAACCGCCGGAAATTCCACGGTGTGATTAGCATGACAGGTCAAACTCTTCCCGATTTCGGTTAGCTTTTCAAAGTTCCTTGAAAACCGGAACTGCTGCACGGAAACTCGCCAGCCGGCTGTGATAAACAGGAAATTCGATGATGCAAGGCCGCTAAAGGAAGTGCCCACGAGTTCCGGGGATTTCCCTCTGCTCCCCTGTAAGCAGTGCGGACTTAAGGAGGCTTACCATGAAAACAGGGCTGATTGTCGACTCGGCGTGCGACATTCCCCATGAGTTCAGCAGGGAGCACGGACTCTTCGTCCTGCCGGTTACGGCGCATATCGATGACCAGACCTACACCGATACGCACGACCCCAAGCTGACGCAGGAGTTCTACGAGCAGGGGCTGCTCCAGAAGGGGCATCACGCGGAAACAGAGCCGTTCTCGGCAGAGCAGATCCATAACCTGTTCATGGACCAGATCGTGGATCACTATGACCTGGCAATCTGCGAGACGGTCACCCGTTCACGCAGCAAGATCTACGAAAACGCCAGCGTTGCCATGAACACGGTTCTGTCCGAATACCGCCGCAAGCGCGATGCGGCTGGCGGAACCGGCAGCTTCTCGATGCGGGTGGTGGACAGCAGGCAGATCTTTGCCGGCCAGGGTCTGCTTGCAGCCCACACCACGCACCTGATCCGGAAGAACCTGGACAAGAATGCCCTGCGCCATGAAATCGACAGCTTCACGGACAAGATATACAGCGTGGTCATCCCTCGCGATCTCCACTACATCCGCGAACGGGCACGCCGCCGGGGCGATAACAGCGTCTCCGGACTGGTGGCCTTTCTCGGCAAGGCCCTGAGCATCACCCCGATCATCTTTGGCAAGGGCGCCGAAGGCAAACCCGTCACCAAGACCCGGGGCTTCGAGCCAGCGGTGGAGAAAGTGATGAATTACGCGGTGTCCCGCGTGGAGGCGGGGCTGCTCACCCCCTATGTGTCGCTCTCCTGTGGCATGAGCTGGGAGGAGATCGAAGCCCTGCCCGGTCTCGACCGGTTGCGCGATGCCTGTAAGGCCAACGGTGTGGAGCTTCTGCTGTCCCAGATGGGCATCACCAGCACCATCTACATCGGTCCGGGCAGCCTGTGTCTGGCCATGGCGGCTGAACCACACGAGTTCAACGACTTCCAGTAATACGAGCCCCGACCAGCGCCCCTGGCTGTGTTACGATTGGCCTACCAATCAACACAGCGGAGCCGTCATGACAGCGGAGATCGTGATTGTTGGCGGCGGTGCCGGGGGGCTGGAACTGGCCACCAAACTGGGCCGTCGCATGGGTCGCAAGGGTGAGGCGCGCATCACCCTCATCGACCGCAGCCCTACCCATATCTGGAAGCCCCTGCTGCACGAAGTCGCCTCTGGCGCCATGGACTCCTCCGTGGACCAGATCAGCTACCGTGCCGTGGCCCGCCACCGGGGGTTCCATTTTGTGCTGGGCGAGTTTGCAGGGCTGGACCGTCTGGCCCAGACCATCACTCTTAATGCGATCCTTGATGACAACGGCCAGACCATACTGCCCGAGCGCCAGATCGCCTATGATTACCTGGTATTGGCCATTGGCAGCGTTACCAATGATTTCGGCATTCCCGGCGTGCAGGATCATTGCCAGTTCCTGGACTCTCCCGACCAAGCCCAGCATTTCCATCAGACCTTCCTGAATACCCTGATGCGGGTGAACAGCGAGCGCCGGACAAACCCGGAGGCCTGTGCCCGCATTCCCATTGTCGGCGGTGGCGCCACGGGAGTCGAGCTGGCGGCGGAACTGGTGCATGCCTCGGAAACAGTGCATGAGTACGGGTTCTCCCAGGCAGACCGCAGCATGCTCCACATCACCCTTCTGGAGGCCGGTCCCCGCCTGCTGCCAGCGCTGCCCGAGCGTATCTCACGCGACACATTACGCGAACTCAAGGAACTCGGTGTCGACGTCCGCGTTGAAGCACGGATTACCGAGGCCCGACCCGAGGCGTTGGTGGATGAGGATGGGCATGAGATTCCCGGCGACCTCATGGTCTGGGCAGCCGGCGTTCAAGGACCGCCCCTGATGGAACGACTCGATGGCTTAAGCCTGCAGCCCAACCGCATGCTCAAGGTGGCCGCCACACTGCAGTCCGTGGATGACCCGCACATCTTTGCGCTGGGCGACTGCGCCGCCTGCCCCCAGGGACAGGGCTTTGTACCGCCACGCGCCCAAAGCGCACACCAGATGGCGGATCACCTCGTGACCAACCTGCGCCGCGCCCTCCACGGGCGCGAGCTCAAGGCCTTCCAGTACCAGGACTACGGTTCGCTCGTGAACCTGAGTCAGTATTCCGCGGTTGGAACCCTGATGGGTGGCACCTCCAAGGGCAGCCTTCGCGTGGAGGGTCGCTTGGCCCGCCTGGTTTACGTCTCACTGTACCGGATGCACCAGATCGCGGTCTTCGGCTGGCTCCGGGGCCTGCTGATGGCCTTCACAGACCGCCTGCACCGTGCCTTCAAGCCCAAGATGAAACTGCACTGACCTCGGTTCAGGCCTCAGGCACGAGGCGGTTATTCTCGCGGCGAAGGCGGCGGGGAAGGGTCATAGTCATGGCCTTCCGGCCGCCGACTGCCTCAAGTAAGGCATCAACCGGCCCGCGCTCGCCCGCCGGCAGCCCCTGATAGAAATCCAGGGGCCGTTGCAGCTTCCATTGAGGGAAGCTGAGCAACGCCCGTGCCTCTTCCACTCCACTCAAACAGTAACGGTGCTCGCCCACTTTACGGGGCAATCTCTGGCCCGGATGATCGTTGACCCACTGCCCAACGGCGTCCGCCGTCTCACGCAGTACCGGGAACTGGCTCTCGAACTGGTGCTTGAGCAGTGGGTACAGCGTCTCGGGCACCTGGTCGTCTGGGAGCCAGTCCCCCACCCGGGGTTTGCGGGCGTTCATGCGTTCAATCCACTCGACCAGGTACGGCGCCCGACGCTTCATGATGCGACCCGGCGCCGGATCCCGATAGAGGTGGGCGTAGAAGGGGGCCATCAAGCCGAAATCCCCGATACTGGCACGCTCTCCCAGCAGATACGGATGCTCACGAAAATGGGTATTGAGCTGGTCGAGTACCTGGTAATACCAGTTCTCGATGGCGGAGGCAGTACGATCCGTAATACCGAGCAGGGGCAGCATGCCAGAAAAATGCTTGGCGAGGCGGCTGCCGGCCAGACGGCGCAACGGCCCGGGCAGCCAGGGCGACACCACCTTGCCGAATTCGTCATGAAGGAAACGCCGGTTCTCTTCCGGGAAGTTCCAGCGAAAGTGCATGGCCGGAATCAACAGCCATTCGTCAGCGTACAGCTCCACCAGCAGCGATACCAACCGTTGCTTTGGCGTAGCGGGATAAATGTCGCGCTCCGGGAAGCGCTGCTCCAACGTATCGATGATCTCGACGGTGTCCTGAATGAACTCATGCTCGGGGGTTTCAACCACCGGAATCATTGCCACCCCGGTCTTTGGGATCAGAACCCGACGATAGACGCCCAGGGTGGCCCGCTTTTGCTCAAAAGGAATGCCTTTATAGCGCAAATAGGACCGCGTTTTGCCGCTGTACAGGGAAAACTCGGTTCCATAGTGGGTAAAAGCATGAGTGGTGCTCATTAAGGCTCCCTTTCGGTGGGCAGTCAGGTCAGCCAGCGGTACATGACATGGGCATCCACATAACCGTATTCCGGGTGCTCAAAAGCCCCCGGAAGCGTGCCAGTGACCTCGAAGCCGTTACGCTCCCAGACCTTGATGGCGCCCAGGTTGGTGGCCACCACCAGATTATACTGCATGGCCCGATACCCCATCCGTTTGGCCTCTTCCATGGAATGGCGGCACATGCTGTCCGCAAGGCCACGACCGCGCGCATGCTCGGCCACGATATACCCACAGTTGCAGACATGGCTACCAGGACCAGCCGCATTGGTCTTGAGGAAGTAGGTGCCCAGATAGGTTTCGTCATCATCCAGCATCACGTAACTGCACGCTGACTTTTTCACCCAGAAGGAGAACGCGTCATCCTCACTGAGGTCCGTGGGCACCGCATAGGTTTCACCAGCACGCAGAACCGGCTCCAAAACCGGCCAGATTGCGGGCCAATCGTCGGGCAGGAAGGGGCGAATCTCGGGCATGGTGTCTCCTCAATCATCCCAGCGGAAGATGGTTGCACCGGCTTCGGTATGGCTGGCCCTCATGGTGCTCTCCTTTTCAGTATAACGCACCAGCCCTGGCGTCAACGCGCAAAAGGTCGCCATCACAAAACCGTGCAACGGCTCCGCCACGCACGGATGCGCCACGTTACCGCCTTAAGTGTCGGGGGCATCGCCCGCCCCCCGTTCATCCCATAGCCGCCCATCACGGGCAAGCAGCAGGGTCGCTGCTGAAGGCCCCCAGGTGCCAGCCCTGTAAGGCTCGGGGCGGGCACCGGACTCGCGCCACTCCTGCAGGATCGGGTCCACCCATTCCCACGCGGCCATGAGCTCATCATGACGCACGAAAAGCGTCTGGTTGTCATGGATCACATCCCCAAGCAGTCGCTCATAAGCATCCGGTGCGCGCTCCATTCGCAGGGTCTGAGGGTTCAGGCTGAGCTCGGACATACGGATGTCCATGGCGGCACCCGGGCGCTTTTCGCTGAAAGACAGCTGGATGCCCTCGTCCGGCTGCAGCCGGAACACCAGGCGGTTGGCCATGCTCGCCCGCTGCTGCGGGAAAATGGAGTGTGGTACGGGCCGGAAATGAACCACGATCTCGCAGGTGCGCTGCGGCAAGCGCTTCCCCGTACGCAGGTAGAACGGCACGCCAGCCCAGCGCCAGTTGTCGATGGCCACACGCATGGCCACAAACGTCTCCGTGGTACTCTCACGAACACCGGCATCCTCGGGATAGCCCGCCTCGCCGTTGGCACCTGGCGTGTACTGGCCACGCACCACCTGCTCGGAAATAGTGCTGGTCTCCATGGGCCTCAGGGCCCGCAGAACCTTGACTTTCTCGTCGCGCACGGCATCCGCACTCAGGGTATTGGGGGGCTCCATGGCCGTCATGCACAGCAACTGGAGCAGGTGATTCTGGACCATGTCCCGCAGGGCGCCAACCTCATCATAAAACGCCCCGCGCCCGGCCACACTGCCGGACTCCGCGATGGTGATCTGGATGTGATCGATGTAGCGGTGATTCCACTGGCTCTCGAAAATGGAATTGGCAAAGCGCAGCACCAGCAGGTTCTGGACGGTCTCCTTGCCCAGGTAATGATCAATGCGGAAGATCTGGCGCTCACTGAAGCGCTCGCGCACCCCTGTTTCAATCGCTTGCGCTGAGGCGTAATCCAGCCCAATGGGCTTCTCCAGCACAATCCGTGACTGGTCCGAGACCAGTCCGGCCTCATCCAGTGCCCGGGTGATACCAGCGTAAAGATCAGCCCGGGTAGCGAGATAGAAGATGCAGCGCTTGCCCTCCACCCCCTCACGCAGGCAGGCCAGCGCCCCTGCATCCGTGGCATCCGCCGCCAAATAGGTCACGTGGGCCAGGAAATCCGCCACCCCATCACCCTGGAGCTCCCCGGCAAGCGCCGCCCGCCATTGCTCACTGGTCCAGTCACGGCGGCTGATGCCCACGAGCTGCCAGCCCGCAGGCAAGGCCCCCTCGCACCACAACGCATAGAGCGACGGCACCAGGCGCCGGCGAGCCAGGTCACCGGCGGCCCCAAACAGCACTATGGCAAAGGGCGTGTCATCGTATTGGCTCATGAGCACAGCATGATCAATCCGGACCAACAGCGCAAATCGAGGACACCGCCATGAGAGCCCCCTCCTTTTTGCGCAACGGATTGTTTACACTGGCGGGTTCTGGAATCATCCGCGCATCAGTGAATTCATAACAGGGAATGCCAGTCATGATCAGCAAGTGTCTTTTCCCGGTCGCCGGCTACGGCACCCGGTTTCTGCCGGCTACCAAGGCCATGCCCAAGGAGATCCTTCCGATCGTTAACAAGCCGCTGGTGCAATACGCGGTTGAAGAGGCCTGCGAAGCGGGCATTCAGGATGTGGGTTTTGTAACCGGCCGAGGCAAGCGGGCCATCGAGGATCATTTCGATATCAGCTATGAGCTCGAGCACCAGATCGCCGGCACGGGCAAAGAGGACAACCTCAAGGGCATCCGCGACCTGATCGAGAACCACCGCTTCGCCTTCACCCGCCAGAATGAGATGAAGGGCCTGGGCCACGCCATTCTCACCGGCCGCAACCTGATCGGTGACAACCCCTTCGGCGTCATCCTGGCGGATGATTTCTGCGTGGCGGGATCCGAGGATGAAGGCGTGATGGCGCAGATGGTCAAGCTGTACAACCAGTTCCGCTGCAGTATCGTAGCAATAGAGGAGGTGCCCGAGGATGAAACCCACAAATACGGGGTCATTGAGGGGGAAACCATGAAGGATGGGCTGTACCGGATTACCGGTATGGTGGAAAAACCCCCCAAAGAGCAGGCGCCCTCCAATCTGGCCATCATTGGGCGCTACATCCTGACACCGGATATTTTCGACATCCTGGAGCGTACACAACCAGGCAAGGGCGGCGAGATCCAGATTACGGATGCCCTGCTGGAACAGGCCCGCAACGGCTGCGTTCTGGCCTACCAGTTCCGGGGCCGGCGTTTTGACTGTGGCAGTATTGACGGCTTTGTCGAAGCCACCAACCACGTCTACGAAAACGTCTATCGCCGCGGCGAACGCAACCTCTGAGCAGGAGTCCAGACCGGCGCATGACGGAAAAAGCGGCACATTCAGAGCACCGGCCGGGGACCGTTATACTCCCGGGAGCCAGCTGGCCCGAAGGCCACCCCCTCGGCGGCGAGAGCATCAATGAGGCCCGCCAGCATGCGGTCCTGGCCCTGCAGCGCTTCATTGCCGATGAGCAGCTGCCACAGGGTTGGATGAGTGTTTTCCCGCGCCTGGTCATCCCGATGGCGGCGTGGCTGCTGTCCCAACAGCGCCAGCTCGGTCGTCCGCTGGTCATGGCCATCGGCGGTAGCCAGGGCAGCGGCAAGACAACACTCGCCCGGGCACTGCGGCTGGTACTCCATCATTGTTTTGCGGTTTCGGCATGCGTTCTCAGCCTGGATGACTTCTACCTCAGCCGGGATGCACGCCGCGAACTGGCCTCTACCGTCCACCCCCTTCTGGCCACACGGGGCGTTCCCGGCACTCATGAGGTGGAGGCGCTCCTGGCCTGCGTGGAGAGGCTGCGCAGCGCCACCTCTGATACCCTTACCGCCTTGCCCCGTTTCGACAAAAGCCGGGATGACCGGGTGCCCGACACCGAATGCGATACCTTCCAGGGTCGCCCCGGTGTCATTCTTCTGGAAGGATGGTGTCTGGATGCACAGGCCGTGGATGGTGAAGAGCTGGCCACGCCGATCAACAACCTTGAGGCGGAGCAGGATCCGGACGGGCGTTGGCGCCATTACGTGAATCAACAACTCGCCGGACGCTACCAGGACCTGTTCCAGCGGTTTGACCGCTCCCTGTTCCTTCAGGCCCCCTCCTGGGAGGCCGTACGCCGCTGGCGACTGCTCCAGGAGGCCAAGCTCATCCGCAACCGCAGTGACAGCTACCGCGCCCACCTGGACGAAGGCGATGCCTTCAATACCTTCATGGCGCATTATGAACGCATCACCCGGCGCCTGCTTGAGTCGCCCCCCGCAACCGATATCCGACTTGCTCTGGATGAGCAGCAACGGCTTGCGACTCTAACGTTCAACCCAGCCGAGAGGTAATACCTTGGGTAACCGCCTTTTCCGCCTCTACGACCGTACCGTCCTGGCCCACCCGGTTCTGACACTGCTCGTGGTACTGGCAGCAGCCGTGCTCGCCGGGCTTCGTGTCGACCAGTTCCAGCTGGATGCGTCTCCGGACACACTGGTCATGGAAGGCGACGAGTCGTTTGAATATTACCAGCAGACCTACCGGCGGTTCGAAACCACGGATGGCTTTCTTGTGGTGAGCTACCAACCGGAGGAAGAACTGTTCAGCGACAGTGCCATCAGCCGGCTCCGGAAGCTTCGCGACGATCTGATGGACGTGAAGGGCATCGACCAGAGCAACAGCATACTGGACGTGCCCCTGCTGCACAGTCCAGACATCACCCTGATGACGGTCAGCGAGCACATGAAGACCCTCCAGGGGGATGATGTGGCGCTGGACACCGCCCGCAAGGCGCTGATGGAGAATCCGCTGTACCAGAACATGCTGGTCAGCAAGGACGGCTCGACCACTGCCATCCAGCTTCTGCTGCCCACAGACAAGCGCTATTACGAACTGCGTGACCGGCGTGATGAACTGGAACAGAAGCAGCGTGATGAAGGGCTCTCCGCAGCGGAACAAGCCGAACTTTCGAAGGTGCTGACCGAATACCGCCAGCGCAAGGACGCGCTGAACACCCGGCAGGACCGGATCATCCACGACGTGCGCGAGGTGCTGGCCGATTACGGCGATAACGCCCAGATCCATCTGGGCGGCGTGCCCATGATCGTAGCCGATATGATGGCCTTTGTGGAAAGCGACCTGGTGACCTTTGGACTGGGCGTACTCGCTTTCATTATCCTGATGCTCGGCATCATTTTCCGCCAGCCACGCTGGGTCCTGCTGCCACTGCTGTGCTGCGGCCTCACCGTCTGGTTCACTCTGGGCTACCTGGGCTGGACACACTGGCCGGTGACCGTCATTTCCTCCAATTTCGTGTCACTGCTGCTGATCATCACCATGTCGCTGACGATCCACCTGATCGTGCGTCATCGCGAATACCAGCAGCTCGAGCCCGAGGCCGACCGTTATCAGCTGGTCTCGGAGACCGTCAGCGCCATGGGCCGGCCCTGCTTCTACATGGTCGTCACCACCGTGGTCGCCTTTGGCTCGCTGATCTTCAGCAACATCCGCCCTGTCATCGACTTCGGCCTCATGATGACCGTCGGCATCCTCATCGGCTACGCCGTGGTGTTCCTGGTCCTCCCGGCCGTGGTCATGCTGCTGCCGCGCGCGGCGCAGCCAGGCGGCGCCCTCCACCGCACCCCCATCACGGAATACCTGGCCCGGATCACGGACAACTACCGTGGCACTATCCTGGCCGTGAGCGCGGGGTTGGCCGTGGTCTGTGCTGTGGGGGTCTCCTGGCTCTCGGTTGAAAACCGCTTTATTGACTATTTCAAGTCGGACACCGAAATCCACCAGGGCATGAAGGTAATCGACCAGAAACTGGGAGGTACCACACCACTGGACGTGGTGATCAGCCTTGAAAAGAACGATGACACCACCTCACAGTCATGCGATCCCTTCGTGGACCCGGACTGTGAGCCCGAGCAACGGATCGACAGCTTCTTCAGTACCGAGGGCGCAAAGCTGGTCAAAACCATTCACGACTACCTGGATAAGCAGCCCCAGACCGGCAAGGTCATTTCCCTCGCCACAACCATCCGGCTCGCGGAACGCGTTAACCAGGGCGAGTTGAACCCACTGCAACTGGGCCTTATGGGGCGGGCATTCCCAGAGGACCTGCGAGGGTTGCTTCTGGATCCCTACGTTAACGAGGAAACGGGCGAAGCCCGCTTCAGCGTCCGTCTGATCGAGTCCTCTCCCAACCTTCAACGGGACGCGCTGTTCGACCGGATCCGTTCACACCTGAGCGGGGAAGTCGGCCTTAAGGACGAACAGGTCAATCTCACCGGCATGGCAGTGCTCTACAATAATATGCTTCAGAGCCTGTTCAGTTCCCAGATCAAGACTCTGGGCGCGGTCTTCCTGGCCATCATGGCCATGTTCCTGGTTCTGTTCCGCTCCCTCCGGGTGGCGGTGGTGGCGATTGTGCCCAACCTTCTGGCCGCGGGGACGGTGCTGGGTATCATGGGGCTGATGGGGATTCCGCTGGACATGATGACCATTACGGTCGCCGCAATAACGGTGGGCATTGCCGTGGACGACACCATTCACTACGTCTACCGTTTCCGGGAAGAAGTCCGGCGTGATGGCGACTACCAGGCAGCCATGCACCGCAGCCACCAGACCATCGGTCGTGCCATGCTCTATACGTCGCTGACCATCATTGTTGGCTTTTCGATCCTGGCATTGTCGAACTTCATCCCGACCATTTACTTCGGGGTCTTTACTGGTCTGGCCATGGCCATTGCGCTGCTCGGGGCACTGACGCTGCTGCCGAGGCTCATGCTGATTGCCCAACCCTTCGGCCCGGACCAGGGAGCCAATGAGGAAAACCGATAATGGCCATTGTCACGACCATTGGGCTGCTCATTCTGATCGCGCTCAGCGCCTGGGCCCTGTATCACCTGCGGGAGCAGCGCCGGCGCATCGAGCATGCGCTGGCTCGGGTGGCGGATCCCGAAGTGCCGCCCCCCGAGATGCTGATGACGGTGCGCGTACTCAACCCGATTGAGGTGGCACGGCGTGAGTCCGCCTCCGCACGACTCGTGGGCGACTACATGCCCGAAACCGTCAGGCGCATTGTATTCCGCCAGCTGACCACGGAACTCGATGAAGCGCTTTCCGAGCGGGGCATTGAGTCCGAGATCAGCGTTGAGTACCGTTAGCCGCCATGATAACGATCCTGAACGTCCTGCTCGGCATCATTCTGCTGGCGCTTTCCGCAGCGGTGATCTGGGAGATACACCGCCAGGAACAGCTCGTTCAGCGCCTGGAACAATACGCTGCTAATGAACGCCGCCCCAAACACGGGCGGGTGATCCACAGCAACTTTGAAGAGCCCATCGCGCCCACGTTCGAATCGCTCCCCCAGCGGATCATCGAGCGCTTCACTGGCAGGCGTTAGGGCTTCTGGAACAGTGGCACCGGTTCACGTTTCAGAAGTCAGCTGGCGCGGCGCGCAAGAAGCGACCCGAAGACAACCATCAACGCTGCCATCGGCAACTGCCAGCTGGGCGTAGCAAAACCAGCCACCACCAGGAAGAACGCCGCCATCACGGGCACCCCGTAAGCCAGACTGCCCACAAGGCCCGTCGGCCCATTGCGGATCGCAACGTCCCAGGCAACCATGGCAATCCCGTAGGGGCCAAGCCCCAGGGCCGCACCCGCAGCAATACCCTCGTAGGGGAACCGCAGCACCTCCGGCTCAAGTATCACGCCCATGGTGGCAGCGACCAGCGCCGCAATCATGAAGATGGTAGGCATGAACGGCATCAGCGTGACCGGCGTGGTCTGACAGAGCCAGGAATAAAGGGCCCAGCAACACCCTGCGGTCAACGCAAACGCGTACCCCGACAGATTGCCCGAGAATCCATTGTTCACGACATCCGGCGCCAGCAACAAAACAGCCCCACCAAAGGCAACGGCAGCACCACCGAGCACCGCCCCGGACAACCTCCCATGGGTGAACCACTGACTGACCAATACGAACACGACCGGCCAAGTGTAGGTAATAAGCGCGCCTTCCGCCGTGGGCGCCATTCCCAATCCCACCAGATAAGAGCCCACTGCCCCCAGCACCAGCAGCGGCATCAGCCCATAGATAACCACTGATAACCCTGAGGGTATCTCTACGTGGAAATTCCTCCCAAGGCTGAGCGGCAAGGCAGCCATTGAACCAGCCAGAAGGGTGACCGCGGTCAGTCTCAGCGGCGGGATCGTGGCCGCCAGGTCAATCAGAAGGGGAGCCGAGGCCCAGAGAACAACGGCAAACAACCCTGCCATTGGGCCTATGGGAAACCGGCGATTCTCAATGCTCACTGCCTGCACAGTCGTCTCTCCTTTCAATGCGTTCAATGATTCGGCCATGAAATGACAGGTGCAGATTACGATGTGCACAATAATCACAAAATCAATTTTATTTGAACGTTCTCATCATAAGTTGTGATCAATATGCGTGCTCCCGTACTCGACCTTAACCTGCTGCAGACCCTGCTCGCGGTGGCAGATACCGGCACCGTCACCGGCGCGGCGGAACGGCTCGCCTATACCCAGTCCACCGTCAGCATGCAGTTGCACCGGCTGGAAAGCACGCTGGGGGTAACGCTGCACGAAAAGGCCGGTCGCGGTATCCGCTTCACCAATGAAGGTGAACGCCTCCTGGGCTACGCCCGGCGGTTGCTGATCCTGAACAACGAAGCCCTGCATGATCTGAAGAACCGCAGAGTGGCCGGTTCCCTGAGCCTGGGGATTCCAGAGGACTACGCCTTCCTGCTCACCTCCGCGCTGGCGTACTTCCACCAGATGTACCCAGCCATGCAGCTGCAGGTAACCTGCGGGGCCAGTACCGACCTGGCCCGCCAGGTACAGGCCTCCGAACTGGATCTGGCAGTGGTGACCCGCCAGACGCACTCTCCTGGAGGCGAGGTCATCCGCCAGGATCCGCTGCTATGGGCGGTGGGCGCGCACCAGCAACCGTCTCTGGAAGATCCACTGCCGCTGGCGCTTTACAGCCCGGGGACGGATGTTTTCCGGGACGTGGCCGAGCGTGCTCTTGGGGCCGCAGGCAGGCAGTGGCGACTGGCCTATTCCAGCCAGTCCATGACAGGGCTGATGCCCGTCGTGGTAGCAGGACTTGCGGTGGTGCTGATCACCAGGGACATGCTCACCCCCCAATTAAGAGCCCTGGATGAGAAAAGCGGCTTGCCCATGCTTCCCTCGGTCGAGATCGCCCTGCACCGGGCTCCCGGCCGCCCCTCGGAGCCGGCGCGACAGCTTGCGGATCTGATCCGGGACCATATGGGTTCCGAAAGATAGCGGAGCTCCGGCATCATTGGCGTTGCCCGGCCTTTGCTATTTAATGGGGACAATCGAGCGAATCACGAATGAGAACGCGGGGAGGTCAGTCTTGGTAACCAATGCTGGGGGCTCGGTCAGCCTGGATTCAGGGGATGTTGTCATCGACGCCGACACACTTGCCGAATGGCTTGGCGTGGACACGGCCACGCTGTCCCAGGCCATTGAAAACGGCACAATCCGCACCCTTGTCGAACGGGGTGAAGGCGAGGATGCGGGGCGGGTGCGACTGACCGTGCGGTACCAGGACCGGCAACTGTGCATGATCCGCGAACCGGATGGCTCGCTCACCGAAACCACACCGCCCCCCGAAACACGCCGCTATGTAAAACCTTCCCTGATGCAGCTTTTGGATAGATAGCCGGACTGAGACCCGCCGTGTAACAAACCGAAACATCAGCCAATGCTAAATGGTATCCCCATTGCTTGCTTCCTGGATGTATCCGAGCAAACAGACACAGGGGAACCGCGATGAACGATCTTACTGGTGGCGCGCGCCTCGATGGGCAGGCTCCGTGCCTGCCAATGCGGTTTGGCGCGTTCTCGCTTGCCTGTGAATTCCAGCCGATCGTCAGCCCTGCCCACCGGCGTACCGTCGGCTTTGAGTCACTCGCCCGGCCCTGGTGTGAGGGCCATCCAGCCTCACCGGGCACCCTGTTTTCACATGCCAACGCCGAACAGCGTGAACCGTCCCTGGATATCGCGCTCTGGCAACAGGCCCTTCGATCCTATGCCTGGTCCAACCCTCATGCCTGGCTGTTCCTGAACCTCAGCGCCGCCAGCGTTGGGGATTCGTGCACCACACCGGAGACACTGGCGGCGCTCGTGCACCAGGCTGGCCTGTCCTGCGACCGTATTGTGCTGGAGATTGTTGAAGATGCGGTTCATGACCAGAACGCACTGGTGCAATTCGTGGCCCATTGCCGACAGCACGGATTCCGTATCGCGATTGATGATTTCGGGGCCGGCGATGCCCACTTCGAGCGGATCTGGCGGCTCCGGCCGGACATCGTGAAAATGGACCGCACCATGGTGGTGCATGCGGTGGAAAACACCCGGGCTTCCAGGCTGTTTCTGAGCCTGATCCGGATGATCCGCGAAAACGGCAGCCTGGTTCTGGTGGAAGGCCTGGAAACACACCAACAGGCCGCGCTGGGCTGGGAATCCGACGCGGATCTACACCAGGGATTCTGGTACAGCCACCCCTCTCCCACTCTGGAGACAGCCTCCGCCGATGCGGAAAGCCAACTGCTCGAAGCGCAGCAGCACTTCACGGTTCCCAATTGCCAGCAGGAATCAGAGCGCAATCAATACTTCAGACACCTGCGCCACGAGATCCTGGAGGTGTGCCATCGGGTTGCCGGAGGTGCCCCGCTGTCTGAAGCGGCCAGCAGGCTACTGGCGTGCCCTGGTGCTAAACGCTGCTATCTGTTGGACACCAGGGGCGAGCAGCAAGGGGAAACGGCATTCGCCGCCGGCTACGACCGCACCCGCTCGATGTTCAATCCCCTGCTGAGAGCCAAGGGCGCCAACTGGTCCCACCGGGAATACTTCCGCAACGCGGTCAACACCCCCGGCAACATTCACCTGTCCCGGCCCTATGTGGCGCTGCCCGATACGGCCCGAACGGTCACTGCTTCGCACATGACATTCACGCTGGAGGGATACCGCATCCTGTGCCTGGACATTCACCCGGAAGAAGCCTTTCCGGATTCCCATCACCAGCTACCGCGCCAACTCTAAGTCCCCGCCAAACGGAGGTCGGAGTCATGACGATGCTACTAAGCCTGCCCGGCGGTTTGTTGGTCCAGGAAGTGGGCTTCAAGGGTGCCATTCGTGTGGTAACCGGCCTTGTAATGGCGGCGGCAATTGCGTCGGCCCTTCTGCCCTGGTCCATTGCCTTTGGCCTGGTCGGTGCCGGCGTACTGCTCGCACTCTCGCTCCTGGTTCTCATCCAAAGGGAACTGGCCGCCGACGGCGACGCCACTGGTGTCAACGGCAAATGGCTGGCAGGAGTGCTGACTTCCCACTCCAGCGCGCAAGTGGCAGAGGCACAACGAACCACGCACCGCCTGCAGCAACGCCTCGACGAGATCGCTCATGCCGCCAGCGAGGTGGCGCAGAGCGCGGAATCCGTCACCGACAACACACAGGCACAGAATGAAGCCTCTGAAACCGCCGCATCCGCCATTGAGCAGCTGACTGCCAGTATCAACGACATTGCCCGCATCGCGGACGAATCGCGCGCCAGCTCTCTCCAATCAAGCAGTGAATTGACGGATGGCAACAACAAGCTTGCCCAACTGGTGGACGATGTCACCACGATGGCGCAAAGAGCCCAGGAAACCCATGCATTGATGACGGAACTGAATGCGTACTCCCAGCGGATTACCGAAATGTCCGCCACGATCCGCGGCATCGCGGACCAAACCAACCTGCTGGCGTTGAACGCCGCCATCGAGGCCGCCCGTGCTGGTGAGAGCGGGCGTGGCTTCGCGGTGGTCGCGGACGAGGTCCGCAAGCTGGCCCGTTACAGCGAAGAGTCGGCCTCCGAGATCGACCGCAACAACCAGCTGGTTCTGGATCAGATTGAAGGGGTTACCCAGCGGGTCAGCCAATTGACGGAAGCGGCACAGAGTAGCGCCGCTCATTCC
This sequence comes from Salicola sp. AFF1, assembly GCF_056783195.1. Lineage (NCBI taxonomy): Bacteria > Pseudomonadati > Pseudomonadota > Gammaproteobacteria > Oceanospirillales > Halomonadaceae > Salicola > Salicola sp. AFF1. The sequence goes on along the minus strand of NZ_JBXAYL010000010.1, from coordinate 21,885 downwards.
AATGACGTCAGTTCGTTGCTGGATCACATCCAGGAAGGCGTCAACAACCTGACCGACCAGGTGGTCCAGGTGGCCACCAGCACGCAACAGCAGAGCCAGGCCCTCACCGAGATTGCCACGCTCGCTGAACGTGTCCGTGAGGGCAGCGCCGCGAACCTGGAAGCGGCCAACCAGGCCCGCGCAATGGCGACCCATCTGTCCCGGTTGACGGAGTAACCCATGGCTTTCTTCCTCTCGACCCCATTCGTAGTGACCGCTGCCCTCCTGCTCGGCCTTGCCGGTTCAGGCGCCGTACTGGTGCTGCGCCAGCACCACCGTCACAGACGGCGCCGGCGGCAGCAGCTGGCAGCCCTTCGCAGCCTATGCGATCTTATCCAGAACCTGCAGCGCCACCGAGGCCTGAGCACAGGCGTGCTGTCCGGCGGGTCAGGCATGCAGCAGGAATTGGCCTCCCTGCACCAGCATCTGGACCGGGTATTCCGGGAAGCGCCGATGAGCGATGCACGATACGCCGAGCGCTGGCTGGGCCTCGAGGATCACTGGAGGCGGTTACGCCAAACCGGCAACCGGTCGGTTGAGGCCAACCTGAACCAGCATCACCAGATCATCCGCAATACGCTTTTTCTTATCCAGAACATAGCCGCTGACGACAGGGTTGCGCCCCACCCTGCCAATCACCACTGCATCTGGCACGAAGTGCTCGAAGCCGCCGAATGGGCAGGCCAGGCCCGGGCCCTGGGAACTGCCATGGCTGCCGCGGGCCACAGTTCCGCGGCTCAGCGAGTTCGCCTGCGGTTCCTCCGGGAAAAGATCCGAGACCTCTCCAGCATTGCCTTCGAGGCCCTGAATCAAGCCCAACCGGCAAAGGTTGACGCGAACCAGCTGGAGGACGTTCAAAAGGCCGTTGATCAGCTTTTGCATGAAATGGACTCCGACCTGCTGGCCGCCACCCCCATCGTGATCCCCGCCCAGACGTTTTTCCAGGACGCCACTGCAACGGTGGACGCTCTGTTTTCGCTGGTCGCGGCTACGCTGGAGGCCATGGCGGAGGATCCACCAGTTCACACATAACGGGCGTGAAACCGCAGGTGATCCTCAATAAAGCTGGCTATGAAGAAATAGGAGTGGTCGTAGCCCGACTGATACCGCAGCGTCAGGTCCACTCCGGCCTCGGAACAGGCGGCCTCAAGGGCCTCGGGCTGAAGCTGGCCCGCCGCCAGGAAATTGTCCGCATCCCCCTGATACACCAGCAATGAATGCGCCGTCCCCTGGGAACGGATCAGCTCACTCGCATCCCATGCTTTCCAGGCCTCACGGTCACTGCCCAGGTAGTTGCCAAACGCCTTCTCCCCCCAGGGACAGTTCGCCGGATGGCAGACCGGCGCGAACGCGGACACCGACTGGTAGCGATCCGGATTGTGGAGCGCACAGATCAGGGCCCCGTGGCCGCCCATGGAATGCCCGGCAATGGCTTCCTGGCCGTTGAGCGGGAAGACGTTGTGCACCACATCGGGCAGCTCTTCCACCACATAACGGTACATACGGTAGTGCTGGTTCCAGGGGGGCTGTGTGGCGTCCACATAGAACCCGGCCCCGGAGCCGAAATCATAGCTGTCATGCTCGCCAGGCAGGTCCGTGCCGCGAGGACTGGTATCCGGGCAGAGGATCGCCATGCCCAGTTCCGCCGCAACGCGGTGCGCCCCTGCCTTCTGCATGAAGTTCTCATCCGTGCAGGTCAGACCCGACAACCACCAAAGAAGAGGGACCGATTGCCTCTCGGCCTGGGGTGGCAGGTAGAGGCCGAAAACCATGTCGCAATCCAGCTCCTGGGAGCGGTGGCGATAACGCCTGAACCAGCCCCCAAAGCTTTTGGTCTCTGAAACCAGTTCCAGTGTTTCGGTCATGGATGCTCCTCAGTAGTGCAGAACGGTGCGGATGCTTTCGCCACGATGCAGCAGCTCAAACGCGTCGTTGATCTGCTCAAAGGGCATGTTGTGGGTGATGAACTCATCGATCTTGAGCTTGCCCTTCATGTAATCGTCCACATAGGTAGGCAGCTCACTGCGCCCCTTAACGCCGCCGAAAGCGGACCCTTTCCAGACACGCCCGGTAACCAGCTGCACCGGACGGGTACTGATTTCCTCACCCGCACCCGCGACACCGATGATGATGGACTCCCCCCAGCCCTTGTGGCAGCACTCCAGCGCGGAACGCATAACATTCACGTTACCGATGCACTCGAAGGAATAATCCACACCGCCGTCGGTCTGGTCGATGATCACCTGCTGGATGGGATCGTCGTAATCGTTCGGGTACACAAAATCAGTGGCCCCGAACTGGCCAGCCAACTCGAATTTCTCCGGATTCACGTCAATAGCGATGATCCGCTCCGCCCCGATCATCTGCGCGCCCTGGATCACGGCTAGCCCAATTGCTCCGAGACCGAAAACGGCGATGGTCGATCCCGGCTCCACCTTGGCCGTGTTGTGAACAGCACCAATGCCGGTGGTCACACCGCAACCAAGCAGGCAAATCTTGTCCAGGGGGGCTTCTTTGGAGACCTTGGCCAGCGAAACTTCCGGCAGCACGGTGTACTCACTGAAGGTGGAACACCCCATGTAGTGATGCAACGGTTTGCCATTCAGTGAAAAACGCGAGGACCCGTCGGGCATCACGCCCTGCCCCTGCGTCGCCCGGACAGCACTGCACAGGTTCGTCTTGCCGGATCGGCAGAACTTGCACTGGCCACACTCCGCCGTATAGAGCGGAATAACATGATCGCCGGGCTGAAGGCTGGTAACGCCCTGGCCAACCTCCTGAACCACTCCGGCACCCTCATGCCCGAGCACCGAGGGGAACAGCCCCTCCGGATCCGCTCCGGAGAGGGTGTACGCATCGGTATGACAGACACTTGTGGCAGCCATACGCACGAGGACTTCACCCTGCCTCGGCCCCTCCACATCGATTTCCTCCAGAACCAGAGGCTCGTTCGCCTCCATCGCAAGTGCCGCACGTGATTTCATCAGGCATCTCCCTCCCGTTGGCGCCGTTTCAACCGTCCAGCGCCTGTGTAAATGTCAAAAAAGATTACTTCATTCAAGGATATGATGGCTGGCAACATACTGATACAGCCTCAAGCGTAAGAGCAATCTCCCCAAGGCCAACGCTCCAGGTTGTTGTTGCGTTCAGCCATAAGGGGTTACCCCGGTTTTACGACCGTTGCCCCCCAAACTATACTCTCCCTATCCAACTTGCGATCAGAGACGATATGACGACGCGCGGACTGATTTCTTTGCTGACGTTCATCCTGGCCCTGGGGGCAGCCCAGGCGCTGGCGGAAAACCATACGGTCAAGATGAAAAACAGGGGCGAAGACGGCCACATGGTCTTCGAGCCAGGCTACCTCAAGGCCTCAAAAGGCGACACCGTCACGTTTCTGGCTACGGACCCGAGCCACAACTCCGTGTCGGACACGGTGCCGGAAGGAGCGCCCACCTGGAACGGCGCCATTGACGAGGAGTTCACCGTGACCTTGTCGGAGGAAGGCGTCTACGTCTACAAGTGCGTGCCACACCTGAAAATGAACATGACCGGTATCATCCAGGTGGGGGCGCCCACCAATTACGGCGCGGCTCATGAGGCGGTCATCGAGATTACCGAAAAGACCGCCACCAACCAGGACCGCCTCCGCGGTTACTTCAGGCAGGTTCCCATCCCCTGATGCCTTTAAAGGCCCGGCCCTATGCCACCCAGGCCGGGCGCAACCGATGTCCGCCCCGAACGCCTGGACCGAACCACGGCTGTTTGAGTAACATCCCTCCCTACCCAACGTCCTGGTCCCACCCCCAAAGATCACGCCTGAAAACCGGCCTAACCAACGACTTAAACCCAGCACAAAACCGGTTAGCCCACACAGTCGTATCAACGGCTAATCCGGAATGGACTAACGGCTGCAATCACGCTTACACGGAAACAAACGGTTTCTTGCGGAAAAAGCAAGCCTGAACGACAGTGCCCGTTATGTGTGTAACGCACTATTTTGAGTCACTAAGGATTCACTTTATGACCCAGCCGCCCAAGCTCTAGACTCAGGACGGATTCGACCAGTTTCTCGCTCAATTATCCGCACGCCTTATCAACAGCAGCACCCATGAAACGCGGAACTGTATTGATGAAGTACTCAAGGCACTCGGGGAGTACACCGGCGCAGCCCGCTGTTACCTGTTTGAGCTGCATCCTGGTGGGCGCCGGATGAGCAACACCCATGAATGGGTCCAGTCAGGCATCAGCTCCCAAATCAACGACCTCCAGAACCTGGATCAGGAAGATCTGCCTTACTTCTTCAAACAGATGAAGACCCACTACCGGTTTGTCGTCGACGACATCGAAACACTACCCGCCGACGCTCAGGCCGAGCATGCGGAATTCGAGCGGGAAGGCATTCGCTCGGTCATCTGCGTGGGCCTGGTCATCCACAACGAGCTCCTCGGCTTCCTGGGGTGCGATATCGTGGCCAGCCCCCATATGTGGTCCGAGGCCGAGGTCCAGAGGCTGGGGCTGGTCGCCGATATGGTCGCCAACGCCATGGAGCGCGAGAGGAAACACCAGGAACTGCTCACTGTCCAGAAACAACTGGAAAAGGCCAACCGCCAGCTTGAACGCCAGGTCAATCAGGATGGACTGACGGGAATCAGCAACCGCCGCGCGCTGGAAGAGCGGCTGATCTTTGAGATGCAACGCGCCAAGCGCGCCGGCACTGGCGTCGCAATACTGTTAATCGATATTGACAACTTCAAAGCTTACAATGATCACTATGGACACCTCGGGGGCGACCATGTGCTCCAAAGCGTGGCAACAACGCTGGAACAATCCATGCAGCGCGCCACGGATTTTGTAGCACGCTTCGGCGGCGAAGAGTTCGCCATCATTCTTTCAGTGGACTCCCTGGCCAAGGCCCAGCAAAGCGCGGAGACCGCCCTGCACTCGGTTTCCAGGCTCGGGATCGGGCACGGTTACTCCGACAGCCACGAGGTGGTCACGATCAGTGTCGGTGGCTTCTTCGACCGTCCTCCTCCGGACCAGGACGTAGAGTCCAACATCACGGAGTTTCTCCGGGAATGCGATAAGGCCCTTTACAAAGCCAAGGCAGACGGACGGAACCGGATCTGTTTTCGTTCTCCCTTTTTGCCCGACAATCAGAGTTGAGACCGCGACTACCCCCGCTTCCAGGCCATTCATTGATCAGGCCCGGCCACCACAGACAGCCCCCTTGAAACCAGGTACCCCCTCAGCTCGCACGCGTTAACCAGGAATCAAAGACACTGGTCCCAGAGGCCTTAACGCGCTTTTTCGCCATCGCGGCTTCTTTCACTACCTCGTCAGTATCACCCACGGCCTCGGGCAGCACGCGTGTGATGCCCGCGGCAAGCGTGGCCAGCGGCCAGGTCTGGACCCGGCCATTACGGTCCTCGGCGCAGACGCACCCCGCGGCGCGATCCTCGGCACGATAGAGACCCCGACACTCCGTATTGAACCGGCTGATCACCTGTGTGCTGCCCTGAACGGCGTGATCAACATCGGTGCAGAATACGATGAAATCGTCACCGCCAAGGTGCCCGACCATATCGCCCTTTTGGGCAAAGCACTGTTTCAGCAACTGCCCCAGTAAAACGATCAGCCGGTCACCTACCGAGAACCCGAGATGATCGTTCAGCGGCTTGAAAGCATTGATATCAAAGTAAACCAGAAAGAAGGACTCGCCACTCCCCAGTCTTGCCTCGATCTCCTGGTGGATGGGAACGTTGCCTGGCAACAGCGTTAGCGGATTGGCATGGCGGGCCTTCTCGATCCGGTTCTCGGTCATCCGCTTGAGCAGGGCCCGGGTGGCGCCCATGCCTTCATAGAACCCATCACGGGTCACCAGAAAATGCTGGCGAAGATAGTCGTCTTCATCCTCGGTCAGACGCCGGCTGAGCTCCTCCAGCGGTTGATCGTGTTCAAACACCAGGGCGTCCGACTTCATGACCTGTCGCACCCGTTTTTTCTCATTCAGCGACCGCCCGAAAGTGGAACCAAACGCTTCCAGTAGCTGCCACTTATGGAGCAATCCCAGCGCCCTGCCTCCGGAATCCAGAACCGGCAGTGCAAATACCCCATGCTGCTCCTGGAGCAGTGCCCAGGCATCCCTCAGGGTGTGCTCAGGGGATAGCGTGGGCGGATGATGCACAAGACTGGCAGCGCTCACGGTCCCCTGGGCTGGATGACGGCTCAGCTGGCTCAGCGGTTCAAGATTGGCCGTGGCAACGGCACGCGGGCGCCCAAACAGGAAGCCCTGAATGTAACGGACACCAAGATCCCGCAACAGTTCAAGTTCCCGGTACCGTTCAACCCCTTCCGCAACCACGCGACAATTGAGGCGCGATGACAGCTGCATGACGGATCGCACGAACTCACGCTTGACCAGATCCTCATGAATATCCAGCACGAAATGCCGGTCAATCTTGACGTAATCCGGCTCCACCTCCGACCACAGCTTCAGCCCCGAATAGCCGGCGCCCAGATCATCAATCGCCACCTGGAAGCCGCGACTCTTGAGCCACGTCAGCGAGCGCTTAAGTTCGTCCAGGTCCAGGGCCGGGTAACGCTCGGAGAGCTCGATCACCACCTGTTCAGGTGGGATCAGGTCCCCTTCCAGCAGCTCTTGTAGCAGGCGCTGCTCCGAGGTCCCGGGCAGCAGGTGATCCGGGCTGACATTAACGAAAAGCTTCTGGGTCTTGCGCGTCGTCGTCCAGTTAACATGTGTGGCTTGAAGACAAGCGCTTTCCAGCTCCAGCGTACGGCCACACCGCTCCGCTGTCTCAAACAACACCGATGCGGGGTGCAGGGGGCTGTCCGAAGGCCCGCGACTCAACGCCTCATACCCCTCCACCACCAGCTCCCTGGCATCGACAATCGGTTGGAACAGTGTCTGTATGCCCTCCTCGACCAGGATCCGGTCCAACTCCCGTTCGAGCTGCTCAATACTCATTGCCCACTCCCCGCATGACGTGAGTGTCCTTCCGCGGCCAGGCCCGGGGCCGTCAGCAGCAGGTTGTACTGATTCGCTGTTGCCGTTTGATGAAGCCAACCTCACTTCAGAACCTCCGGCGCGGCTGGCGCCCGGCCTATCCCGACCGAAGACCAGGCGGCGAGAACGGAAAGCCACCACGGCGACACGATCATGAAAAACAAATTCCAATCACGGACAGTACCCAACATGCTCACTTTCTCACGGTGCGAACTGACACGGAGGTTAGGGTCGGCGTATGACACCTGGGTTGCACGGAACCTGTATCCGCAGGATTTAACATTCCGGGATGACGGATTGACCGGCCCCCGCCTATGCTTTAACACGGAACCCAGCCAGCTATAGGAGAACGCGGCCATGACGCAGGAAGACAGTCTTCCCGAAACAATGAACGCGATGGTTCTGGATGCCCAGGGGCAAGCCTTGCAGCATCGGCGGGTTCCCCGACCCGTGATCCAACACGCCGACCAGGTCATTCTCAGGGTGGAGGCCTGCGGTGTGTGCCGAACGGACCTGCATATACTGGATGGCGAGCTCTCCGAGCCCTCCCTGCCCCTGATCCCCGGTCACCAGATCGTGGGCACCGTGGTGGCCACCGGTCGTCAGGTCAGCGGATTACAGGTGGGCGACCGTGTTGGTGTTCCCTGGCTCGGGCACACCGATGGCAGCTGCCGCTACTGCTGCCGGGGCCAGGAGAACCTCTGTGAACAGGCACGCTTCACCGGCTACACCATGGACGGCGGCTACGCCGACTATGCGCTTGCGTACGCGCCCTACTGCTACCCGTTACCCGCCGAAGCGGAGGCCCTGGAGATTGCCCCGCTGCTGTGCGCGGGACTGATCGGATTCCGCACCTGGCGCCTGGCCGGGGGTGAAAGCATTAACCGGCTCGGCATTTACGGCTTCGGCGCCGCCGCCCACCTTCTGTGCCAGATCGCCTGCTGGCACGGGCAATCCGTTTACGCGTTCACCCGCACTGGCGACGACCAGGCCCAGCAACTGGCCCGGAGCCTTGGCGCCGTTTGGGCCGGCCCCAGCACCGAGGACCCACCCGAGATCCTGGACGCGGCCCTGGTCTTCGCTCCTGTCGGGGAACTGATGGTCAGCGCGCTCAGGAACGTGGACCGCGGCGGTAGCGTGGTCAGCGGCGGCATTCACATGAGCGACATCCCCTCTTTTCCCTACAGCCTTCTCTGGGAAGAGCGCAGCCTGAAGTCCACCGCCAACCTCACCCGTGAGGACGGCCGCGCTTTCCTGGAGGTCGCTCCCCGGGTACCGGTTCGCACCGAGGTCCATTCCTACCCGCTCAGCCAGGCCAATGACGCTCTGGACGACCTGCGGGAGGGCCGGTTTGCCGGCGCTGCCGTGCTGATTCCGGATTAAACGCCCGAGACAGGCTAGACCGTGAGGTGCCGGGCGATGAGCTCATCGTCCAGCTCCTCCATGGCGCCTTCAGCAACGCTCTGGCCGTTGTTCAGGATCGAGAAGGCATCCGCCGTCGCGCGGGCAAACGCCAGCTTCTGCTCCACCAGCAATACCGTCATCCCCTCTTCCTCATTGATCCGGCGGATCACATCGCTGATTTCCCGCACAATATTGGGCTGGATGCCTTCGGTCGGCTCGTCCAGCAACAGGATCTCGGGATCCAGGACCAGGGCGCGGGCAATCGCCAGCTGCTGTTGCTGGCCACCCGACAGATCGCCCCCCCGGCGGCGACCCATGTCCCGCAGCACCGGAAACAACCGGTACACCCGCTCAGGGATGCCCTTTGAGCGTTTGCCCGCCAGGGGCACCTTGAGGTTCTCCTCCACCGTGAGCTGGGGAAAGATGTCGCGCCCCTGGGGCACATACCCCACGCCCATGCGCGCTCGCTTCTGGGCACGCAGCCCGGTAAGCTCCCGCTGTTGCAGCCGGATGCTGCCGGACTCAATGGGCAGCAACCCCATGATGCATTTCAGCAGCGTCGTCTTGCCCATCCCGTTGCGCCCCATGAGGCAGGTCCGTGAGCCGGTTTCCACGCGGAGATCAACCGACTTCAGCGTGTGCGACTCTGCGTAGTACTGGTTCAGACCAGTGATCTCCAGCATGCTGTTATTCCCCCAGATAGACTTCACGAACCCTGGCGTCGGACTGGATCTCGTCCATACTGCCCTCGGCCAGCACCGAACCCTGGTGAAGCACGCTCACGGTTCGCGCAATCGAACGCACGAAATCCATGTCGTGCTCCACAACCACCACGGAATGCCGCCCAGCCAGGGAGGTGAGCAGTTCCGCCGTCTTCTCCGTCTCCTGGCCGGTCATCCCGGCCACCGGCTCATCCACCAGCAACAGGCGCGGGTTCTGCATCAGCAGCGAACCAATCTCCAGCCACTGCTTTTGCCCATGTGCGAGTACACCCGCCGGCTCATGGCGCTGCCCGGTGAGCGAGGTCAGCTCCAGAATCTCGTCAATGCGGTCGCGCTGCTCGCCGTCCAGGCGCCACCGCAAACTCGTCCAGAGCCCGCGCGAGGCGTGCATCGCCAGCTCCAGGTTCTGGAAGACGGTCAGCTGTTCAAAGACGGTCGGCTTCTGGAACTTCCGGCCGATCCCCGACTGGGCAATCACATGCTCCGGCAGCTCCAGCAGGTTCAGCTTCTGGCCGAACCACGCCTGGCCCGTGTCCGGCCGGGTCTTGCCGGTGAGAACGTCCATGAGCGTGGTCTTGCCGGCGCCATTGGGCCCGATCAGGCATCGCAGCTCCCCGTCATCGATGTAGAGGGTCAGGTCATTAAGCGCCTTGAAGCCGTCAAAGGACTTGGTCACCTCCTCCACATACAGGATGGGGCCGTGCCGGGTGTCCAGAGCGGGGCTGGGCGCGGCCTGCTGCATGAACGAAAAAACCTCATCGCGATTGCGCAGCTCCTTGAGCGTATCCATCATGCTCATTGATTTGCCCTCCCGGTGAGTTGTGACTTCAGGCCCATCAGTCCTTTTGGAAGGAACAGGGTGACCGCCACGAAAAGCCCGCCCAGAACAAACAGCCACAGGTCCGGGTGCGCCGCTGTAATCCAGGTCTTGAGCCCGTTGACCATGCCCGCGCCCACCAGGGCGCCCACCAGCGTGCCCCGGCCGCCGAGCGCGACCCATACGACCATCTCGATGGACTCCGCCGGCGCCATTTCCCCCGGGTTGATCACCCCGGTCTGGGGCACATAGAGGGCACCAGCCAGCCCGCACAGCATGGCCGAAACGGTCCAGACAAAGAGCTTGTAGCGCAGCGGGTTATAGCCCGTAAACCGGACCCGGCTCTCGGCATCGCGAATGGCGATCAGCACCCGTCCCAGCTTGGAGGTCACAATGACGCGGCACAGCAGATAACACAGCAGCACCGCCACCGCGCTCACCATGAACAGCACCAGCCGCGTATCCCCCTCGCGAACCGAGAAGCCAAGCAAGCCACGAAAATCGGTCAGCCCGGTATCGCCACCAAAGCCAGTCTCGGTGCGGTAGAAGAACAGCATCGAGGCAAAGGTGAGCGCCTGGGTGATGATGGCAAAATAGACACCCCGCACCCGCGAACGGAAGGCAAAGAAGCCGAACACCAGCGCCAGCGCACCCGGCACCACAAGGGCCATGACGGAGGTGAACCAGAACGATTGGAACGGGACCCAGAACCAGGGCCAGTCATCCTGGCCCAGGAACTGTATGAAGTTGGGAACCTTGCTTCCCTCCATACGGTTATGCGTGAGGTGCATGCCCATCACGTAACCGCCAAGAGCAAAGAAGGTACCATGCCCCAGAGACAGGATGCCGGTATAGCCCCAGATCAGGTCCAGTGCCAGCGCCACCAGCGCCAGGCACAGGAAACGCCCGGTCAGGGTCACCAGCCAGTTGGGCACATGCAGCAGGGCGTCCGGCGGCACAAGCTGGTTCAGTACCGGCACGCCAACGAGCGCAAACACGGCCAAAAGCAGCAGCACGGCCCAGCCGAATCCGGAGTGCAGGCCAGAGAAACGCATTATGAATGGCTGTCGCATCAGCATCACTTCCTTGGGTCAGTCGTCGTCGCCAGCCCGGCCCTTGAGGGCGAATAGGCCCTGGGGCCGCCACTGGATGAACACGATGATGGCAACGAAAAGCAGGATCTTGGCGAGAACCGCGCCCACCACCGGCTCCAGGAACTTGGAGAACACACCCAGGCCCAGTGCCGAAAACACCGAGCCCAGGATGTTCCCCACGCCCCCAAGAACCACCACCATGAAACTGTCCACGATGTAGTTCTGGCCAAGCTCAGGGCCCACGTTCACGATCTGGGACAGTGCCACGCCCCCCAGGCCAGCAACGCCCGCGCCGGTAGCGAAGGTCCACATATCCACCCGGTTGGCCGAAACCCCCAGGGCCGCGGCCATCTCCCGGTTCTGCATCACCGCGCGCACTTCCAGTCCCAGCCGGGTCCGGTTCATCAGCAACCACACCAGCGCCACCACAAGCAGCGCGAAGCCAATCACGCCAACGCGCGAGGTGGACAGCGACACGCCCTGCATCAGCTGGACGCTGCCGGAAAACCAGTCCGGGCTGGCAACCCGCACATTCTGGGCACCGAACAGCATCCGGGTTGTCTGCATCAGAATCAGACTGATGCCCCAGGTGGCCAGCAGCGTTTCCAGTGGACGGGCGTACAGGAAGCGGATAATGCCCCGCTCCATGAGAATTCCCACCACCGCGGTCACCAGAAACGCGGCAGGTATGGCGGCGAACAGGTAGAAACCCAGCCATTGGGGCGCGAAGGCCGCGAACAGGTTCTGCACCATGAAGGTGGTATAGGCGCCGATCATCAGGAGCTCGCCATGCGCCATATTGATCACCCGCATGAGCCCAAAGATGATCGCCAGGCCCAGCGCCGCCAATAAGAGGACGCTGCCCATGGAAAGCCCGTACACCAGGTCGCCGATAAAGCGGGCGATGCGCTGGCGCCTCTCTATCGCCGCAAGCGCGTCTTGCGCCGCCTCCCGTACGGCGGCACTGGGTTCCACTGGCTCTCCCTGGGCATCACGCGCGAGCAATGCGTTGAGCGCCGGCTTCATGCGCGCCGCCTGTACCTCAGCAATCACGTTAACGGCTTGCAGCCGGGTTTCCGGGTCGGACGCGTCCAGCTGCAGCTGCGCAATGGCAATATCCAGAAGCCGCAGCACCTCTGGATCCGATTCCGACTCCCGGACCTTTTTCAACGTATCCAGCATGTCCGGCCTGGGACGGTCCGCCATTTCCTCGGCACCGGCCCGGCGCTCCGCAACATCATCGGACAGCAGCTGTAACCGCCCGATCAGCGGCCGTATGCCACGGCGTATGGCATTGGTCAGCACGGGCTGGGACAGTTCCCGCTGCGCAACCGACACCCGCTCCCCGGTAATGGCGTTCCAGTACCGCTCGCCCTCCGGGGCCTCGATCAACACCCGCCCCTGAGCATCAAAATGCAGGCGCCGGTCACTGAGCGCTTTCAGCACCGGCAGCGTCTCTGGCGCCTTCAACGCAACCAGCGCATCGACGGCATCACTGACTGTCTGCCAGTCATCGGTCGCCAGCTGGCGGACGGCGGAAGCCGCTTTGCCTGATAGCCCCTCGGTCAGTACCTGCACCTGGCTTGGCTGCTGCGACGCTGGTTGTTCAGCATTGGCCTGTACGGTGACCATGGCCAGGGCCACCCAAACGCCCAGCAGCATCATATGTATCCCGTTCAATCCACGCATTGAACACTCCCGATCCCGGCGCCCGGCCTAATCACAGCCGGGCGCCCTGCTTTCGCTCGCGTTAGAATTCCAGGTTGTACCTGGGCGCCTTGCAGTCACCGCAAACCCACGGATAGGTCCAATCCGCCTTTTTGTCCTCACTGCCCTCGAGATACTTGCTCCAGGGCTGCGCGCGGATCGGCCCATCGGTCTCCCAAACGGTGGCAAACTGGCCATTCGGCTGGATCTCGCCAATCAACACCGGTTTATGGAGGTGGTGGTTCTCTTCATCCATGCAGATCTCATAGCCGGAAGGCGCATCCACGCACTGGCCGGGAACCGCCTGGCGCACGGCGTCCGGGTCGCTCGTTCCCGCCTCCATCACGGCCTGCGCCCACATGCGGATGCCAATATGCGTCGCCTCCATGGGGTCATTGGTCACGCGGTCGCTGCCACCCGGCAGGTCATTGGCTTCAACGTATTCCGCCCAACGCTGTGTGAACGCCTCATTCTCCGGCGAGTCCACGGACATGAAGTAGTTCCAGGCCGCCAGGTGACCGACCAGAGGGCCCGCATCCATTCCTCGCAGCTCCTCTTCGCCCACGGAGGTCGCCATCACCGGCACGTCCACCGAATCAACGCCCTGGTTTGCCAGCTCCTGATAGAAGGCAACATTGGAATCGCCGTTAATGGTATTGATGACCGCCGTGTCACCCCCTTTGGAAAACCGCTTGATGTCCGAGACAAGGCTTTGGAAGTCCGAGTGCTCAAAGGGAAAGTACTCCTCACGGATGGCGTCATCCTCGATCCCCTGGGCGTTGAGGTAGGCGCGCACGATGCGGTTCGTGGTGCGCGGGAACACATAGTCGGTGCCCACCAGGTAGAACTGGTCGGCACCGCCGCCGCGCTCGCTCATCAAGTAATCCACCGCCGGCAGCGTCTGCTGGTTCGGTGCCGCCCCGGTATAGAAGACATGGCGGTTGGACTCCTCGCCCTCATACTGCACGGGGTAGAACATCAAGCCGTTGAGCTCCTCCAGCACCGGAAGCACGGACTCGCGGGAAACCGACGTCCAGGCACCAAAAATCACGTCCACGTTGTCCCGCTCGATCAGCTCACGCGCCTGCTCGGCGTAGCGGGGCCAGTCCGAGGCCGGATCCTTCACCACCGGCTTGAGCTTACGGCCCAGGAGACCGCCCTGTTCGTTGATGTCCTCAACGGTCATCAGCGCAACGTCGCGCAGCGAGGTCTCGCTGATCGCCATGGTTCCGGACAGTGAATGGAGAATCCCCACCTTGATGGGGTCTTCCTCGGCTTGAAGCACGCCCGAGGCGAGCAGCCCGCCCAGGGCCAGACCGGCAAGACCGGCTTTTTTGATGGATCCACGCGTTTTCATTGCAATCTCCTTGTTCATCAGGATTGAAGCCTACGCACGGCCCCTGATGCAGGCACTGTTCCATGTACCCTGAAATTCCCCCTTTTTCAGCAACCTGACTTGTATACAAGCTTTTCAGAGCAGAATACCAACGATTGAATTGCACCATGCACCAGCATGACCAGAAACGGACACTGGCGGGTTGGATTCCGTAAATGATGACATAGTCGATTGTTTTATAGGCTTTTTTACAGCCTTCCAGCCAGACGCCAGGCCAATAATGGGGCTTGCACTATCCCGGAGCACAGCTCCCCAATTCAGGGCACACCAAGCCGTTACGGCGCCCTCACAAAAAGCGATGAATCACTTCAAAAAGCTGTTTTTATTCGGATTTCAGAAAAAATAGAACCGTGGCACACCCGTTGCTTGGGCGTTCTTGTATACAAGCAAGCAAGGGACCTCACACCATGGCCAATACCACAGTGGGATGGACCATCGCGGAGTGGCAGGACGCCTACCGCCGTGGCGAATCACCCAGGGCCCTTCTGGGGGCACTGCTCGACGCCCAGCACGCAACGGATCCAGCCTGGATCAGCCTGGCAACCCCGGAGCAGCTGGCCGCCCAGATTGACGCCACCTCTCCGGATCAGCCTTTGTACGGCGTTCCGTTTGCCATCAAGGACAACATTGACGCGCTGGGCTTCGAGACCACCGCCGCCTGCCCGGATTACCGCTATCAACCGGAAGCGGACGCGGAAGTGGTGCAGGCACTCAAGCACGCCGGCGCCATCCTGATCGGCAAGACCAACCTGGACCAGTTCGCAACGGGCCTGGTCGGCACGCGCTCCCCCTGGGGCGCCGTCCCCAACGCCTTCGATGACGCCACCATCGCCGGCGGTTCCAGCTCCGGTTCCGCTGCCGTGGTGGCCCGGGGGATCGTCCCGTTTGCACTGGGGACGGACACCGCCGGCTCCGGGCGTGTTCCGGCCGGGCTCAACAACATCGTCGGACTCAAGCCAACACGCGGGGCCATCAGCATCCGCGGCGTTGTCCCGGCCTGCCGGAGCCTGGATTGCGTCTCCATCTTTGCGCTGACCACTACCGACGCGGGCCTGATCCGTCACCACCTGGAGTCCGGCCCCAATACGGATCCCTTCGGTCGCTCCCCCGCACTGACCGCCGCGCCCGGCTGTGCCCTGCGGACCCCCGGCCCCATTCACCGCCTGGCCATCCCCTCAAACACGGAATGGCACGGCGACCAGCCGCAGAAAGCGGCCTGGGAAGAGGCCATCGGGCAGTGGCGGGCTCTGGGCTACGAGCTGATTGAAAAAGACTTCACGACGCTCTACGCCATGGCCGCACTCCTGTACGAGGGGCCCTGGATCGCCGAGCGCCATGCCGCCATCGGCGCCTTCATCAACGCCCACCCTGACAGTATCAATCCGGTGGTGCGCTCCATCATCCGCCGCGCGGAACCGTTCACCGCCACTGATGCCTTTAAGGGGCTGTACCGCCAGCAGGAGCTGCGCAGGTCCCTGGACCGGGAACTGAGCGACATCGACGCCCTGCTGGTGCCGACGACCCCCCGGATCCCCTCGATCGAGGCGGTCGCCGCCGATCCGGTGGGTCTCAATGCCCAGCTTGGCCGGTACACCAACTTCGTGAACCTGGCCGACCTGTGCGCGCTGGCGCTGCCGGGAGGATTCCGGGAGGACGGCCTCCCCTTCGGCATCACCCTGATCAGTGGCGCCTGGCGGGACCAGGACCTTCAGGCCCTGGGCGCGCAATGGCTCAACCACGCGCCCACGCCACTTGGCGCCACCCACTGTGAGCGCCCACCGGAAGCAGCGCCGGAGCCGGACGGGCATACGATCCAGGTAACCGTTGTGGGCGCCCACCTCGACGGCATGGCGCTGAACCCACAGCTCACTGAACGTGGCGCGCGGCTGGTTAGCCGCACCACCACCGCGCCCTGTTACCGACTCTATGCCCTTGCCGGCACCACGCCTTCCAAACCCGGACTGCGGCGCGATCCCACCGGCGCCGCGCTGGAAGTCGAAGTCTGGGAAATGCCGACGGACCGCTTCGGCTCCTTCGTCAGCCTCATTCCCCACCCACTCGGCATGGGAACCGTGGAGCTGGCGGACGGCAGCTGGCGCAAGGGCTTCATCTGTGAGGAAGCCGGCCTGGAGGGCGCCACTGACATCACGCATCTGGGGGGCTGGCGCGCTTACAGCCGGTCCCTGACGGAACACCAGGATTAAGGAGCACAACCATGTTTGCCAGGGTTCTTGTTGCCAACCGGGGCGAAATCGCGGTCCGGATCATCCGCAGCCTGAAGCGGATGGGGATCACCAGCATCGCCGTGTACGCCCATCCGGACCGCCACAGCCAGCACGCCACCATGGCGGACGAAGCCTACCCGTTGCCCGGCGACAGCGCTGCGGAGACGTATCTCGATACCCAGCGGATCCTTGCCATTGCCCGCGAAGCCAACGCCGACGCCGTGATTCCCGGCTATGGCTTCGTGTCGGAGAACGCGGATTTCGCCGAAGCCTGCGCCGACGCCGGCATCCATTTCGTGGGCCCAACGCCAACCCAGATCCGGGAATTCGGCCTCAAGCACCGCGCCCGCGCGCTGGCGGAAGAAGCCGGTGTGCCATTGGCCCCCGGTACGGGCTTGCTCACCAGCCTGGACGAGGCGCTGACGAGCGCCCATCAGCTGGGCTACCCGGTCATGCTGAAAACCACCGCTGGCGGTGGTGGCATCGGCCTCAACCGCTGCGATGACGAAGCCGGGCTGCGCCAGGCCTTCGAGAGCGTGCAACGCCTTGGCGAGAGCTTTTTCAATGACAGCGGGGTATTCCTGGAGCGTTACATTGCCCGGGCCCGGCACGTGGAGGTGCAGATTGTGGGCGACGGTCAGGGGCAAGTGATCGCCCTGGGCGAGCGCGACTGCTCGCTCCAGCGCCGTAACCAGAAGGTGGTGGAGGAAACACCGGCCCCGCACCTGCCCGCCAACACACGCCAGGCCATGCTGGATGCAGCAGTGGCGCTGGGTGAATCGGTGAACTACCAGTCGGTCGGGACCGTTGAATACATCTACGATGCGGACCGCGATGCGTTCTACTTCCTGGAGGTGAACACACGGCTTCAGGTGGAACACCCGGTTACCGAATGCGTCACCGGCATCGACCTGGTCGAGTGGATGCTGCGCATCGGGGCGGGCGAATCCCCGGAGCTGGCGGCATTCGAGCCCCGTTTCGAGGGCGCGGCCATGGAAGTCCGCCTGTACGCCGAGGACCCGCTCAAGAACTTCCAGCCCGCACCCGGCGAGCTCAATGACGTGCATTGGCCGGAACAGGCCGTCCGGATTGACGGCTGGGTGGAGACCGGAACCAAGGTATCGCCGCATTACGACCCCATGCTGGCCAAGCTGATCGTACACGGGCAGGACCGCGACGACGCCCTGGCACGCCTTCGCGCCGCGCTGGACGAGACCCGCCTGCTGGGCATCGCCACCAACCTGGACTACCTGCGCCAGGTACTGGCGGATCCGGATTTCAGTGCCGGCCGGGTCACCACAGCCTCACTGGACCAGTTCACCTTCACACCCAATGCTGTGGAAGTGGTCAAGCCGGGCACCTATACCACGGTCCAGGACTGCCCCGGCCGTGTTGGCTACTGGCACATCGGGGTTCCGCCCTCCGGTCCCATGGACGACTATGCCTTCCGCCTCGCCAACCGCATTGTGGGTAACGCCCCGGAAGCAGCCGGGCTGGAATGCACCCTCATCGGCCCCACACTGACCTTCCACCGGGACAGTGTTATCGCCCTCACCGGGGCCCGCACGGAAGCCACCATTGATGGCGCCCCCTGCCCCTTCTGGGAACCCGTAAGCATCTCGGCAGGCCAGACCCTGACCGTGGGCCGGGCCCATCAGGGATGCCGGACCTACCTCGCGGTGCGCGCTGGCTTCGACGTCCCCGAGTACCTGGGCAGCCGCGCCACCTTTGCGCTTGCCCAGTTCGGCGGTCACGGAGGCCGGCCACTGCGCGCTGGTGACACCGTCCCCCTCAACCAGCCCGGGCTGGCGGCTTGCACCACCCCAGCGCCCAGCAGTGCCCCCCAGGCCGCGGATCCGGCGTTGATCCCTGACTACCCGGACCATTGGCACATCGGTGTGCTGTATGGGCCACACGGCGCCCCGGATTTCTTCACCCAGGACTCCATCACGCGCTTTTTCGAGACCGCCTGGGAAGTTCACTACAACTCCAACCGCCTGGGCCTCCGGCTGAACGGGCCGCGCCCGGAGTTCACCCGTACCGATGGCGGCGAGGCCGGGCTTCACCCCTCGAACATCCACGACTGCGAATACGCCATTGGCAGTATCAACTTCACCGGTGACATGCCCGTGATCCTCACCCGGGACGGCCCCAGCCTGGGCGGTTTTGTCTGCCCGGTCACCATTGCCAGCGCTGAACTGTGGAAGGTGGGCCAGGTCAAGCCCGGGGATACCATCCAGTTCGTCCCCATGGACATGGACACAGCCATGGCACTGACCCGCCAGCAGGAACAGCGCATCGCCACCCTGCAGCACCAGCCCGAGCCGGCATGGCAGCCGCCGCGGCTGGAGCCGGAAGAAGAAGCGTCCGCCACCATCCTGGCATCGCTGCCGGAATCCGATACCGGGCCGGCCGTGTGCTACCGCCAAGCGGGAGACAACTACATCCTGATGGAGTACGGGTCCAATGTCATGGACCTGGGCTTCCGCCTGCGCATCCATGGCCTGATGGAAGCACTGGAGGCCCGTTCACTGGCCGGGCTACTGGAGCTTTCCCCCGGGGTGCGATCCCTGCAGCTGCGCTACGATCCACACCGCCTGCCCCAATCCGCCCTGATCCAGGTGCTGCTGGACATTGAACAGACCTTGCCGGCAACAGAAGCGCTCAGCGTGCGCAGCCGGGTGCTGCACCTGCCCATGGCATTTGAGGACACCGCCACTCTGGAGGCCGTGGACAAGTACCGCCAGTCCGTGCGCGACACCGCTCCCTGGCTGCCCAACAACGTCGACTTCATCCAGCGCCTTAATGGCCTGGAGCACCGTGACGAAGTCCGGGACGTACTCTACAGCGCACGCTACCTGGTGCTGGGGCTGGGGGATGTATACCTGGGCGCCCCCTGCGCGGTCCCCCTCGATCCGCGCCACCGGCTGATGACGTCCAAATACAACCCGGCACGGACCTGGACGGCGGAAGGCACTGTCGGCATCGGCGGCGTCTACATGTGCATCTACGGTATGGACTCACCGGGCGGCTACCAGCTGGTGGGGCGCACGCTCCCGATCTGGAACAAGCACCTGACCAATCCCCAGTTCGAAGCCGGCAAACCCTGGCTGCTGCGGTTCTTCGACCAGGTCCAGTTCTACCCGGTCAGCGAGGCGGAGCTGCACGAGCTCCGGGACCAGTTCCGTGCCGGTGAACTGACCATCCCCATCGAGGAAGAAACTTTCGAGCTGGTCTCCCACCAACAATTCCTGGCTGAAAACGCGGATTCCATCGCCCAGTTCCGGGCCCACCAGAGAGCCGCCTTCCATGAGGAAGTCGCGCGCTGGAAAGAGAGCGAAGACCGGGCCGTGGAAGCACTCCATGGCAACGGTAACCGCCCCGCTCAGGACGAGCTTGAGGGCCTTGGAGAACTGATCAGCGCCGAGATCGCGGGCAACATCTGGCGTTGTCTGGTGCAGCCGGGGGATACGGTGGCCCAGGGGGATCCGGTCGTGATTGTGGAAGCCATGAAAATGGAATTCGAAATGACCGCCCCCGACGCCGGCCACATCAGTGCGGTACACTGTGACCCCGGTAAGGCGGTCTCACCAGGGGACCCGCTGGTGAGCATCGAAACCGACTCCTGATCAGGCGAGACCCATGGCGGATCCTGGCACACCCCCGCAACGTGAGAGCATGGCGGACCGGATCTATCAGGCGCTCAAGGAGGACATCTTTGAGTTCCGCCTGATCCCCGGTGACAAGTTCAGTGAGTCCGACATCGCACAGCGCCTGTCCGCCAGCCGCACCCCCGTCCGCGAGGCCCTGTACCGGCTGGAGCGCGAAGGCTATGTGGACGTGCTGTTCCGCAGTGGGTGGCAGATCCGCCAGCTGGACTTCAAGCAGATCGAGGACCTCTACGACCTGCGCATTACCCTGGAACGCGCCGCCATGCACAAGATCTGCCACCTGACCACGCCACCCCCGGTACTGCGGCTGCTCAGCGACATCTGGAACCCCGATGATCCTTCCGAGCAGGCCTTCGGCAGCACCGTGCGCGCGCTCGATGAGAGCTTCCACTGCGAACTGGTCGCCGCCGCCGGCAACGACGAGATGACCCAGGTGCATCAACGCATCACCGACCGGCTCCGCATCATCCGCCGGCTTGATTTCACCCGACCCGACCGCATCGATGCCACATACCGGGAACACGCCGAGATCCTGCAGGCACTGAGCGCCAATAAGCCCGGAGAAGCCGCGGAAAAGATGGCCGCACACATCCGAACCAGCCAGGAAGCGGTCAAAGGGATCTCGCTGGAACGCATCCGGGAGGTTTCGCGGAACCAGCGTTCGCGAAACGACTAGAGGCCAGGTGTTCCTGTTACTCAGGCACCTTGAACTCATTGGCCATATCCTGAAGCTCACGGGCCAGCCCCGCCTGCTCCGAGGCCACACGCGCTATTTCCTCCGAGCCGCTGAGGGTCTGGGCCGATGACTCGCTGATGGACTCCATGCGGCCAGCGAGCTGGCGCGTTGCCGTTACCTGCTCTTCAGATCCGGTCGCGATCTGGACGGTCATGTCATTGATGTTGTTCACGTCGCTGAGGATGTCCGCCAGCGTCTGCTCCAGGTCCGTGGCCTGCTCACAGGTCTGGTTGGCCAAAGCATTGCTCTCTCTGACGGAGCGGCTGGCATTGTCGGTGATGGTCTGCAGGCCATTAACGATGGTTTCAATCTCGGTCGTGGACTCCTATGTCTTCTGGGCCAGACTGCGCACTTCATCCGCCACAACCGCAAACCCCCGCCCATGCTCTCCCGCGCGTGCAGCCTCGATGGCCGCATTGAGCGCCAGCAGGTTGGTCTGCTCGGCCACCTGCCGGATCACCTCGATCATCTCGGTAATGGAGCCACTGCGCTGTTCCAGTTCATTGATCACGGTATTCACATTCTCGACGGAGCCCGCCAGGCTCCGGATCTGTTCGACACTGGCCCGCAGTAGCTGTTCACCGCTCTGGCTCTTCTCGGTTGCGTTGTTGGCAGCGTCCGCCACCTGCTGGGTGTTCTGCGAGATCTCCTCGGCAGTTGACGACATTTGTTCCGTGGCCGTGGTGACCTGGTCCATGTTGGACTGCTGATCCTTCACCTGAGCGGCGTTTTGCTGCGCGGTTGAATGGGTTTCCTCGGTAGCGCTGGCCAGCTGCACACTGAGTTGCTCCATCCGGCGCAACGCCTCACCGAATCGTGCGAACAGGTCGTTAACGGTGGTGCTGATCGCCCCGATCTCATCCTGGGAATTCACTGGCACTGGCGTACTCAGGTCCTTGTTTTCCATAGCGGACCGCAACCCCTTCAGCAGGCCCGAAACCTGGCGGTTAATGCTGACGGTTATCAACACCCTGAATCAGTGACTTCGCAGGCCAATATACCCCGCAAAGCGCAAGCTGGGCTAATACGGGCAAAATCTGAATAGAT